>JAWODZ010000247.1:0-32216 GCA_046483025.1 bacterium | reverse complement strand
TATATCATCATATTCTTTTAAAAGCCGATTAGCAACAATTGACATTTTAGAATCACATTCAGTATAAATATATTTATTGCCTTGACTGTCTTTTCTTTTCTCCATCACTTTTTTGGCTTGTTTGTAATTTTTATTTTCTTTCTTTTATTCCAGTACCTTCAGCTCTTCCAGCAGCTCCTCAGCCTGAGCATATTTCTCCAGAATCCACAGTACATAACGAATATCAACTCCTATGGACCGGCTGTAGGAAGCATTCCAGGCAAAATCATTAATAGTTGCTTCATAAGCCCGGTCAAAGTTAATTCCGATAAGTTTTCCATCTGCATCAAATATAGGACTGCCGGAATTACCACCAGTGGTATCCATATCATAGAGCAAATCCACAGGAATAGTATTAAGTTCCGGATGAATAAATTTTCCATATTTCTGCTGACTGATCAAGTCCAGAAGATCATCTGGTGCATTGAAAGGAGTTTCACCCGTCTGTTTTTCCACAATTCCCTGGATAGTAGTGAATGGTTTATAGCACACTGCATCACGGGGAAAATATCCCCGGGTATGGCCATAGGTAAGCCGTAAGGTACCATTGGCATCCGGAATAAACTCTGTTCCCATAAATTCCTTTTTTGCCTCCACCAGCAGGGCTGAGAGCTGATCGAGTTTACCCTTTCGTTCCTTTTGAATCTTTTCCAGTTCTTCATAAACCGGATACAGTGAGACGGCCAGTTTTATAAACGGATCAGAAGATTTTTCCAGATCTTCCGGATCCTTTTCAATAGCAGCCAGGACAGCTTCCTCATTGGTTAAAGATGCTTTTGCATAGGCTTTTTTAATAAATGAATCAATTTTCTTATCACTGTCTTTGGAGTCGAAAAATTCTGCAATCGGCTGAATTTGCTGATCTTCAGGAAGGTGTATTGCCCGCTGAAGCAATTCCTTTAATACTACCCTATCTGTCGGTTCATAATAGTTTTGAAGTGTTAACCTGAGTCTGGCAATGGATTCCTGAAAATTACGATCCATGTATCGGCTTTTTCTCTCCAGATCCGGTTTTTTTCTTTCTATGTTTCCTTCATAGGCAATATACGCAAAAGAAAGAAGATAAGGAGCAGAATTCAGATATCTGAGAATCAGTTCCCGTTCAGCATTTTTTTCGATCCCAGCATAAATTTCAGCAATATCCTGTAAAACTGTACCGTATTTTTCTTCTCTTTTGGGGTCAGACTCAATAAATTCCTGTAATTTTTTTTCTTCTTTTTTCTTTTTATCCACCAGATGTATACGATGCAGACCTTGTAATTTACCCCGGTAGTTTTTCATGGTATTACTGCGCCATTTTATCCGGGAGGAATGTTTAAGCATTATATCCCTGCTTTTGCTTCCCATCTTTTCCATAAGATCAATTTCCCACTGATAGTAATCAACTATCCAGGGCATGCGGATATGCTGTTCATAAGAAAGGAAATGTGATGTTCTGTGCCGATAGGTTCTGCCCGGATATCCCAGAATAAATACAAAATCATTCTCATTTACCCCTTCAGGTGCAATCTGCAGCACTTTCTGGGGAGTATACGGTATATTATCAGGGGAATAATCAGCAGGTTCGCCCTCAGGACTGACATAAGCACGCAAAAAAGAAAAATCTCCGGTATGACGCGGCCACATCCAGTTATCCACTTCTCCTCCGAAATTTCCTATGGACCGGGGCGGAGCATACACCAGTCTGATATCCTTTAAATAGGTATAGATAAAAAGGACATAGGTTTTTCCGGGGAACATCTCTGAAATCGAAGCCCGCTTCCGCGGATGTTCCTGTTCTACCCGGGCAACAATTTCTTTCATTTTATTATCAACCACATCAGTTCTTTCCTGATAATTCATTGTATCAGAAATTGCTGACAGCACTTCTTCAGATACATCCCGGTAAGACTCTGTAATCCTGACCCGGTAGCCTTTGGCAGGGATTTCCTGTTCACGGGTTTCAGCAGAAAAACCATTTCTCAGATAATCATGTTCATCCGTGGACGCTGCCTGCAGTCCACCAAAAGCAACATGATGATTTGTAATAATCAGACCTTCTGATGATACAAATGAACCGGTGGCACCGCCTACTTTGCAGATACCGTCAATCAGGCTGACTGTTTCCGGATTATAAATTGCATCCACATCCAAACGAAGTCCGGCTTCTTTCAGATTTAGTTTATGAATCTCACTCAAAGGATACATCCCTTCTTCTGCCTGTACAGTACATATAATCAATAAAAATGATAAAATAACTGAAGTAATATTATACTTACTCATTACAGTCCTCCTTAACTATTTTTATTTATTCTTTTAATGATAATTAACAAAACAATATAATCAATATCCAGTAAAAATGCTAACTGTAATAAATTCTTGCTTTTTTCACAATTAAACTTTAAAATATAACAGCAATTACACTAAAATTTAAATACATTGAATAAATATTAAAAACACAGAAATTTATCAATAATGATATAAAAAATATCGGAATTCGGGATCGGGATCGCTATCGTAATCGATTAAGGGACAAATCCGATTCCGAGAGCGATTGCGATACCGATACCGATGAAAATCAAAAAAAAGGAGGAATCCGATGAACAAAACAAAAAAAATTTTATCTAAAAAAACTGTTATTATACTTGCTGTAATTCTGATCATTAGTATAGCAGTTAATATTATACTGTTAATAGATTACAGTAAAATTTCTTCCCGGACCCTCTCCGCTGCTTCCCATCTTATTAATCTGCATTTTACTTCCGAGGAACGAAAAATGATGCTTGAGGATATGAAAAAAAATGCAGCTTCCTATGATACCATGCGTAAAACAGAACTTCCGAATAAAGTGCCTCCTGCAGTTAACTTTGATCCGTTCTATTCCTGTTCAGATCTTCCAGCAAAACAAGAAAAATTTGTAATGTCAAGACAGACAGCAATATTACCGGAAGATATGAATGAACTTGCTTTTTATCCGGTCGCCACACTTGCCAGTCTCATCAGATCCGGAAAAATAACCTCGGTGCAATTAACTGAGCTCTATTTACAGAGACTGCAAAAATACGGCCCGGAATTGAAATGTATTGTAACCCTGACTGAAAACCTGGCTCTGGAACAAGCTCGCAAAGCAGACCGGGAAATCAAAGCAGGCTACTATCGGGGTCCTTTACATGGAATCCCTTATGGAGTAAAAGACCTGATAGCCACCAAAGATATTAAAACCACCTGGGGAGCCGAGCCCTATAAGAAAAACATTCCCGATTACAATGCTACTATTGTTGACCGTCTTCAGGAAGCAGGAGCAGTGCTGGTGGCAAAATTATCCATGGGAGCTCTGGCCATGGGTGATGTCTGGTTCGGCGGTAAAACCAAAAATCCCTGGAATCCGGAACAGGGATCAAGCGGAAGTTCTGCCGGATCTGCAGCAGCCACCGCAGCCGGTCTGGTGGGATTCTCTATCGGAACTGAAACCTACGGATCCATTGTCTCTCCTTCCACCCGCTGCCGGGTAACCGGTCTGCGTCCTACTTTCGGAAGGGTAAGCAGGTACGGCGCCATGGCACTTTCCTGGTCCATGGACAAAATTGGCCCTATCTGCCGTTCAGTGGAAGACTGTGCACTGGTACTGCATGTTATGTACGGTCCGGACGGAAAAGATCACAGTGTGGTTGACTATCCTTTTAACTGGGATCCTTATCAGGATAAAGAGAAAATCCGGGTAGGGTATCTGAAATCTGTATTTGAGAAAGATACATCAAATGCAATGAAGAATGAATTAATCCTCAGTACTCTACGCAACCAGGGATTTGATCTCATTCCTGTTGAACTGCCTGATTATCCCCTGTCTGCAATGGTGATGATCCTGGAAGCTGAGGCAGCAGCTGCTTTTGATAAACTTACCCGCACTGACAAGGATGATCTGCTTACCCGACAGACAGAAAATGCCTGGCCCAATATTTTTCGACAGGCCCGTTTTATCCCTGCAGTTGAATATATTCAGGCAAACAGAATCCGTACGCTTCTCATGCAGGATACCAGAGATGCTATAAAGAATGTAGATGTATTTGTCAGCCCCAGTTTTCAGGGAGGAACACTCCTTCTCACCAATCTGACCGGACATCCAGCAGTGGTAGTCCCGACAGGTGCTGATGAGAAAGGAAATTCCACCAGTATTACTTTTGTGGGGAGAATGTTTCAGGAAGGTAAAACCTTACTGGTGGCAAAAATATTTCAGGATAATACTGAGTTTCATTTGAAACAGCCGGATATGAAAACAAGGGTTGAATAAAATTAAAGTAAACAAGCTAACCTCCCGAAGTTGGTGTGTTGATGTCGTCCTGAAAAAAGTTTACAGTTTTTCAATCTAGTCGTCCTAAAATGTCATTCTGAGCGACTATAGGGAGCGAAGAATCTAATGCCTCAAAATAAAAAGATAAGATGATTCTCTCCTGATAACGTACAACCTTTTGGTGTTTTATATTCATTACCAGCAAAACTTGTTACTTTACTGTACCCTTAGTGGCATGAGATCCTTCGTCACTTCGTTCCTCAGGATGACAAGATTGTTAATTATTATTTTGAGCTAAAAAATAAACGAGATCGAGGGGGATTTAAAAGTATATAAGATCAGGATATAAAAGGGGAAAAACTGTTGTTTTAGTTGCAAACCTATTTCAGGACAAGAGCCTTTTCGGACTGCTCCGATTTAAAATATTTTCTGTGATGATCGAAATTTCCTTGATTTCTTCTAATAAATTTCTTAATATATAATATTCAATCGATAGCAACTGTCTATTCGTTTTCTTGTGAAAAATAGCATTAATTTTGTAAAGGTGCGTAATGCAAAAATCCCCGACAATCCTGATTATTGAAGATAATGAATCCATTGCAAAACTTCTGTGTCGATACCTGGAAAAAAAAGAGTATCGAACCAAATGGGTCCCCAATGGGTTAAGCGGATTCAATGAAACCCGAAAGATTCATCCTGATTTGATTATTTTGGATCTGCTTCTTCCAGACATGGACGGCCATAAAATCTGTCATATGATCAAGTCGGATCGTGTTCTGGAAAAAATTCCAGTTGTCATCCTTACATCAAGAGATACAGAAGAAGATGCTGAGCTCGCCAAAAAATGCGGGGCTGATGCTTTCGTGGTCAAGTCCACAAGAATGCCTATTCTGATGGATGTGATCAGACGATTGTTGAATAAAGCCGGTGCATAATAAAAAAACCTTTCAGGATTCAAAAGAATTAATCCATATAGTAAGCAACGAACAAGACGAACAATGAATAATGGAACATGGAGGAGGGAGAAAAGGAGAAGGGGCAGAATAGTGCCTGGAGTACTTGAAGTGCCTAAAGTACTTAAAGTGATTTAAATACAAGGCACTTTAGGCATTTTAGGCACTTTCATTTTAAAACACTTTAATACCTTAGTAATCTCCGTGTTTTCCCTTTTTCCTTTATTCCCTTTTCCATCCTCCATCTTTCCATCCTCCCTATTCCTTTCATCCCTCCTCCTTTTAAAAAGATGGGCTTCCTAGCCCATACAAAAATACAAGTTGATCATAACCTAAAAAACCTTCCAGGTTTCAAAAACCTGGAAGGTTTCCCGATTACCCTGGATATTCATCCTGGCCATAAAATGGGGAGGGATATTTATCCCGATGGGTGGATTGGGGGCTAAGATACTGACTAATGAATTTTATTACCCTGCTTAATAAGAGTAAAAAAAATGCAAAAATACAAAATTGATCCAGTTAAAACATCTTATTATTTCAATGGTACAGATGAGGTAATTTCAATTAACTTGGGAAATTTGTGAATTTGAAATAGCAACGATTTTTACCAAGAGCGAATATTCGGGGTGAAGAAAGTAGAATTTTCCCTACCCAACCCAGTGGGATGGATATCCCTCACCTCAAAGAGGCCCACGATAAATATCGAGGGCCATCAGGAACATAAATAAAAAACGTGTGGCACGTCCTTTAGGACGTGCTTATGTGCATTGCCTAAAGGCAATGCCACACCGGAATTGAGGAAGTATATTAATGAATTTTCAGTAAAAATAATTCTTTGCTTGACAAATTGGTATGAAATTTGTATACTTTTATATAGTTATAAACTATAAAAATAAGGTAACATATGCGTAAAACATATAAACAAATTCAGTTTAATGCCAAATTACCATATACAATAAAAAAAGATAAAAATTGGTATATTTCAAGTTGCCCTATTTTAGATGTTTATTCACAGGGAAAGACAAAAGAAGAAGCGAAAAAAAATCTAAAAGAGGCTTTATCTTTATTTTTTATATCTTGTTTTGAACGTGGTACGTTAGATAAAGTCATGAAAGATTGTGGCTTTATTAGTGGCAAGGTTGAAAGTAAAGCCCCTAAGATTAAATCTGAAAATTTATTAAATATTCCCATTCCTTTTCAGTGGGACAAATCTAAAAAAATTGAATGCCGCGTATAGCCCCTATACATTGGAAAAAACTAGAATGTGTATTTTTAAAGGCTGGTTTTAAATTTGAAAGAATGAAAGGAAGTCATCGAGTCTATTCCAAGCTTGGTATAACAAGACCAATAATTATCCCTACCTATAATGAGATTCATGTACATATCATTAGCAGTAACCTAAAATCAGCCGGTATTGCACGAGAAGAATATTTTCGATTACTTGAAGAATGTTAGAATGAATTGTGTGGTAAATTCTGACCTACGAGACTAAACTGATCATTACTTCGGTAAGCTTTATATCAATAGGATAGTAGCCCTTTAAGCCAAAGGAAAATTAAACAATGAATAAGTTTACCGCAAAAGATGTTATTGAAAAAATATATAGTTTAGAAGATATTTATTTAAGGTGCAAATGTATTTTTCCAGCAATGACATCTGACATGATCGGATTTACTAGTTTTAAAACTGCACCATACTATAAATGGAGGGGCTATAATATTTCAATTAATTTAGATAATGAAATATCTCAAAATTCCGATTGCCCTGGATATTCATCCTGGGCATAAAATGGGGAGGGATATTTATCCCGTTGGGTGGATTGGGGGGCTAAGATACTGACTAATGAATTTTATTACCCTGCTTACTAAGAGTAAAAAAAATGCAAAAACACAAAATTGATCCGGCTAAAACATCTTATTATTTCAATGGTACAGATGAGGTAATTTCAATTAACTTGGGAAATTTGTGAATTTGAAATAGCAACGATTTTTACCAAGAGCGAATATTCGGGGTGAAGAAAGTAGAATTTTCCCTACCCAACCCAGCGGGGTGGATATCCCTCCCCTCAAAGAGGCCCACGATAAATATCGAGGGCCATCAGGAAGGTTTTGAACCTTCGGGAGGTTATACTTCATAACCAAAAAAACCTTCCAGGTTTCAAAAACCTGAAAGGTTTTTCTTATTCACGTCGGGGCGGTGAGATTTGAACTCACGACTTCCTGCTCCCAAAGCTTCAGTTTAGATCAATAAAACTAAATACTTACATAAATTCAGTATACGTTTTCAGTATACACTCTATAAATCAAAAATTATTTATTTACACAAACAGAAAACTATTAGCCAATGATCTAAAATGATATTAAAAAACCCTCCTTAAAAATAATACAATGAAAATTTATTCTTCGATAATCTCCCCAGATATTACCAAATCAATACTAACTTCCGGCTCAATACCTTTTCTTTAAACTGCAGTCGATAAATGTAGGTGCCTGAAGCTACAGCACGTCCGGTTGCATCACACCCATCCCAGCGAGCCAGATGAGTTCCTGCTGTTCGATGACCCTCTACCAGTGTTTTTACTTTTCTTCCCAGAATATCATAAATAGTAAGTATCACTTTTCCTGGTTCCGGAAGGGTAAAGTGAATTGCGGTTTGCGGATTGAAAGGATTGGGCATGCTTTGTACAGTAAGTTTAAGAGCATGGTTCGATTCGGTAATGTCTTTCTCTGTTATTTCTTTGCCAATAACTTTATGTTCTGAATCCTTCAGTTCATCCCGGGCAGACTGAGCTGTGGGGTGATGAGGAAATTCTGTTAGTATCATCTTGAACATTTCTTGGGCAAGAGTCGGTTTGTCCAGATGATATTTGTAAAGTATTCCCTTTCCATAAAGCCACTCCACAATCAGGGGGTGATCGGTGTACTCTTCCATGAGCTGATCAGATAACTCAATAGCTTTTACATACTCTTCCTGTTTAATGTGCATGGACATTAAAGCGTTTAAGGCAAATGGTCTCAGATGCTGTAATGCTGGATTGTTCGCAATCCCCTTCATGTACATTGAGAGTGTTTCAAAATTACCCAGTATTCGCCACACTGCTGCCAATCTTCCTAACACGGAGGGAGTGTAAGGACTTTTTGGATATGTTACCACGAACTGTTTGAACTTCTCAATAACACTTTCTAACTCGGGTTTGTAATTATGGAGAGTAAAACCCTTTTCTGATTGTCTATCTTCTCTGATCGTTTTTTTCATGGTACTATAACTGTGCATGATTTCTTTAAAATCATTCAAGGCTGGTTCAGAGGTGCTCACAGCTGTAGTATTAATATCATTTACTACCGCACTGGTCTGGTCAGCTGTCTTTTTGCCAAAACCGCCTTCTCCGCACCAGTTCCATATGTCCCAATCCACATCACCTGAAACCGAACCTCCTTCCTCAGAGCTGCTGAAGGTACAACCATATGCATCTGCAGAGGAGCTGAAAGCAATGATATCATAATAAGAATTATTACAAAAATTTATCCACCACATCTCTCCATAGGAATTTTCCTGTAAATGAACACCATCCATTTTATTCTTTATCAAACCTGTTATTACACTAAAATCAGAACTTGAATGTGCATAAATGCCTCGAGTTTGAGAAACCAGAGAAGTCATATCCAAAACATCAAGCCAGCTGGTACTGGCAACATCAATGTAACAATTCGAATGCCCTGCTTTAAACGAAGATATTGAAACACCATCCGAGTTATTGACAGTGATTTTATTATTAACAGTTACATCGGTCAGACTCGCATTATAATCATTGTTAAAATTTATTGTTCCATTAATCGTTGTTAAGGTCATTCCGGAGCCGATTACGTCAACGCCAGCTTTCATATTAATGTTTTCGGTATAAGTGCCAGTGCCAACGTAGATATCCCAACCGGACGTAGACAAATCAATAATTTGCTGGATTGTATTAGATGAAGGGAAAAGGCCTTTATAATAAGAGCCTGATTTAGCGTAATGTTTCATCCCAGAAACACTTCCTTGTTTTATTATTTTACCATTTCCTGTACATTTGATATAATAATTATTTAAATCAACAGAAGCACCATTAATTATTCTTAATACAATTCCATTTGGTACATTAACATTACCATTCAATGTTATATCATCCTGCCACCATACTTCATCACTTTGTAATGTTCCGGATATTGTGACCTGTCCAGAAGCTGCGAGAACAGCATCGTAAGCATTTATTCTTCCCCATCCATAATACTGATCCCAACCCGTATCACCTTTATCATCAGCAGTGTAACAAATGATTTCTCTGATCTCTTGTTCTGTTAATGAATTATCAAGTGATAACACTAACCCAGCCAATCCAGCTACATGGGGTGCTGCAGCAGATGTACCTGTAAAGCTACTCATATAGTCACCCGAAGAATTCCCTTTACTACCTGTTAAATCAGTGGCATATACATGGCTTGGAGCCATGACATCAAGAGCACTGCCATAACTACTGTAGTCTCTTCTAGTATCATTTTGTTTTGTTGCACCCACAGCGATCACCTTAGGATGTTGACCGGGGAAAGTTATTCCTCCACTTCCTTCACCGTTATTTCCAGCAGATTTTATTACAACACATCCCTTATTATTACGTCCGTTTGAAGTCGCTGAATTTATTGCATTATTTACTACATCGGCAGATTGAGTATATCCCACTTATACTTATAATATGTGCACCATTATTCCATGCCCAATTAATTCCTGAAGCAAAATTTGAGGAGTTTGCCCAACTTGCAGTATGTGTAAATTGAATGGGCATAATTTTACAGAAATACCCAACACCTGCAATACCTATACTGTTATTAGTTACAGCAGATGCTATACCAGCACATGCAGTTCCATGGTATAGATCGCCATAAGGATCAGTTGAATTGTCATCATCTACAACATCATAACCCATAACTAAATTATCATCTAGGTCAGGATGGTCGGATTCGACACCCGAATCTAATATTGCAATCTTTATAGATGTACTTCCTGTTGTAATATTCCAAGCAATCGCTGCATTGATTTTTGAAAGATTCCATTGATTCTCAAAATATGTATCATTTGTTTCCGTCCAATTAAATGTTACAAAGTCTGGATGAGAAAATTCAACAAAGCCACTTTCATATATAAAGTTTGCTAAATCCAGAGTACGCAGTTCATCTATCGTATTCACTGTAAATAGTGTAATTCGTTCCCCTAACCAATTTTTTTCAATCTTTTTGGGACTGTATTGTGCAATTAATGAAAATATCTGATTATCTGTTACCTTTAACTTTTTCTTAACTATAATCTTATTTGTAATTGTAAAATCATAGTTTTCATTTTTAGATGTAAAAAGTTTAGTTACACTTTTTACAATGTCAAAATCAACAATGCTTTTCAAGTCCTTTTCACTTTTATTTGATTCAATGATTACATAATCAGATTCAATTTTTTTTTCATCATATTTTAAATCATTTTGAGATAAAATATATTCCTTCTTTTCTTCTTTTATCTCTTTAGCAAAATTTATAACATACCGTCCTTTTTGATGACTTATATAAGTTTTCTGACCATCGTAATAATAATAATTTTCCTGTGCACTCATAAATATTGGATTAAATAATCCAGCAAATAATAATATTTGTAGTAACCGTTTAAAAAACATTTCAACCTCCTTGAATATTTTAAAAAGATTATTAAGAAAATGAAGACTATCAATGATCTATTTTCTACATACATAAACAAGATCACTTTTACTGACTCTGATAAGATTTATTTTCATGTGATGTGGAAAAAATTTAATAACAACTCAATAGGTATTATTAAATAATCGATTTACACCATTTGTTACTCATACTGAGGGATATTTTTGAAATAATGAATTCTCAGTTCAATTTCATACCAATTATAATCTGTACAGAATGAGTTTTCCATTTTTCAAATAAGGGATAATCATTTGTATCTTCCATCAGTCCGATCAAATATCTTACTTCAACTAAAAAAGAAATGTCTCTTATTTCCAGAGGCATCCCGAGTCCACAATCCAAGGAAGCATCAATGCGGTTCATTTCATTTGTGATATTATGTTCTCCTTTAATTCTATATATAAAGTCAGAATATTTATATTTTGACTTTAACAAGAATCCCAGGTCAATACCTCCGAGCACATAGATATCAAAGAGCCAGTCCATCTGATATTTCAATAAGCAAGGAATACGAATATAATGATTTATTATTTTTTGGTCTAAAATGCCTTCCTCTCCTGTATAAATTGTTACTTCCAGTATATCTTTTTCATAAAACATTTCGGGCATGAAAGACAAATTTTTCGTTAGTCTTTTTTCCCAGGATAATCCTGCCATATAACCCAAAGGATAATCAAATTTTGGATATTTATCAATTTTTATATTAGCATCTCCTTTAGGTGAATAGAATTTATTAAAATTGATACCCATTTTTATTACGGGAAAATGTTTGTTTGAACCGAAACATAACTTGGTGTTAATAGTGATAATTATTATTATAAAAAAGCAAAAAAATACATTCTTCATGATATAAAATACTCCTAAGATTTGATTTTTTTATAATCGATTATTATTCAAGACTATATAATCATCTGCACAAAATAATGATAAGAATGAATATTTAATATTATTTTCCATCTGTATAGAAAAAATCCTTTCTGTTGAAAATTTCACTTAGTATAAATAATGATCTTATAAATAATGAAAAAAGTAGATCATTAAAATAAAGTACTCGTATTTCTTCTTCTTTATCACCCCCCTTCAAAACTTAATAATTAATACATTACCATAAATTTTTATCATTTTCTTAATACCACCTCCTTTCTTAACAATTTATAAGCTAAAATTAATCCTTTTATTTTTTTAATCATTTTAGGCCTCCACCATTTAATAAAATTTATATAATAATGAAATTTTTTTATTTATACCCATCTTTTGATATCAAAAGATGGAAAATTAAAATAAATTTTAAATATTTCCAATAGATTTGACAAGAGAATTTGTTTAGTAAAATCATAACAATCATTTTTTTTCACCATGTAACCTGAACACCACGAGCTTGCAATGCCGGGATATATTCATTAATTGATTTTTCATCAAGAGGATTATCATCAAGTCCTACGATATCACCATCTCCGATACCTGGATTGTCAACCAGTGGTTTAATATCAGTAATTTGGTTATCCCAGAGTCGAATATATCTCAAATTGGGTAGATCTTTTAATGGGGTAATGTCTGCAACATTATTCATTTCTAATGCAATCCATTCCAGTTTTTTCATGTTTGATAAAGAAGACAGACTATTAATATTACTCCAGCTTATCTTTAAATTAATTAAATTGGTTAACTTCTTTAAATATGAAATATCAGAGATACCGCAACTAGTGAACCATAATATTTTGAGATTTGTTAAATTTTGTATTGGTGATAAATCAATTAATGATGCTTTTGCCATTTTGAGTTCTTCTAATTTTATCATATTAGATAATGAAGAAATATCATTTATTCGATTATTATATCTTAAATTTAAATATTTAAGTTTAATCAAATCTTCTAAAGCTGAAATATCGGTAATTAAGTTATTAGAAAGATTCAACCATTCCAGTGCGGTTAAATTTCTCAAAGGAGTGATATCGCTAATTTTGTAATTTTGATCTAATGTTAATTCTTTTAATTTTGTCAGAGAGGACAATGGTGAAATATCTGAAATGTCTTGAGAACCCATATGCAGATAATATAAATTTCTACAAGATTCCAACCCACTTAGTGAAGAAACCAGTTGAGGTGTAACTAAAAATTGAAGCGAGTCCAAATCCAACAATGTGCTTCCCGTAAGTTCTTCAACTCGCTTATTTAATGTAATTCTCACCATGATTTCTAAATTAGAATCTTCAAAATGGATGTACGGATTAGGATTTACTGTTACCACCACCTCATCCGGCTCACTGGCGCTGGTTCCACTCATATTGCCTGGGGTAACACCACTTCTAACAATTAATCGAAAACGATAAACCCCCTCTTTGATAAAACCGACTTTCTGAATATTCCATTCGTCCTTAGTATCTTTGCTTTGAGAAAACAGCTTTACTTCCTCAGGATTTGCTTCATCCTGTTGCCACTCATACCAGTTATAATCACCTTTGCTATTTGTAGGATCAAAAACAGCATAGCTTCCAACAATGGTTGTTTGATCTTGCCCAGCATCAGCAATAAGGTGTGTATCATTACTTTCAAATAAATTTTTACATGAGAGACAAAGTAACATTATGTATATATTAATGATAATCAATAAATGATAACGCATTTTATTATCCTTCGCCAATTAGTAAATTATTCAAATATCCTATGATTATAATTCAAAATTTTATTGATTGATATTTCTTTTTTAATAAGTCATTCTTCACAAATCTATACGATTATTCTACTCAAAACGTGGCAGATAAAGAATATAAAATTAATTTAAAACTGATTATAAATATAATGTCAGCACGGAAAAATTCATTCCATTATCTTCTCCTGATTAGTTTTGGTTTTGAATTATAGAAAAAAAAATAATAATAAACTAAATAAATGTCAAATAAAAAATTAAATTTTTTAGTGACATTTCTGTATACAAAAAAGCTCTCTTACCTAAGGAGCTAAATATATAAATTTAAAAAGTTTAAAGACCTCAGAGGTTTTGGAAACCTCTGAGGTCTTTATTGTTTTGGTATATAACTAAAAAACCTTCCAGGTTTCAAAAACCTGGAAGGTTTTTTTAAATTACTCAAGTCGGGGCGGTGAGATTTGAACTCACGACTTCCTGCTCCCAAAGCAGGCGCGCTGACCGGGCTGCGCCACGCCCCGAATAATACGAACTATAATTTAATCATTTACTTTAAAAATACAAATCCTTTTTAAAAAATTTCATTAGCTTTATTTTTTAAAATATTCGCCATCTTTTTAAATGCAATCCCCCGATGACTGATTCTATTTTTCTCTATAGGTTTCATTTCCGCAAAGGTTTTCTTTTTTTCCGGAATATAAAACAAAGGATCATAACCAAAACCATTATCCCCGGTTAATTCTGTATGAATAATTCCCTGACAAATACCTTCGGTATTAAATCTGACTTTATTGTGTTTAAACACAACAATAGTACGAAAACGCGCATTTCGCTCCTCCCAGGGAACATTTTTCAAAACATCAAGTAACTTCCTGTTGTTAACCTCATAAGTGACATTTTCACCAGCAAACCGACTGGATTTAACTCCCGGCTGACCATCTAAATATTCAACTTCCAGACCAGTATCATCTGCAAGAGTTGGCAAACCGGTTTTGTGAAATACAACTTCTGCTTTCTTGGTTGCATTCGCTAATAAAGTATCACCGTCTTCAATTATCTCTGAATCCGAATCAAATGTATCCCAAGAGATTAATTCAAAATAATCACTTTTAAAAACATCTCTGATCTCTTTTAATTTATCCTGGTTCCGGGTAGCCAGAACAATTTGTTTTTTTTCCATATAAAAATGACAAAATTAAATTATTTAATGATTTCATCTTTATTACATTTGCACATCTCAACTAATTTAGTATTAAATCTCCAGGCTTTGGTTTTTTCTGAAAACACTGACTTTACTAATTTAATTTCTTTATAAGTTTCTCCGCATTCTGGACAATGTAGTATTTTATCATCTTTATGTTTTGACACCTTATCAGCAAATGTTTGTTTTTTAGCCATGTAAATATACCTCCCTTAAAATAAATCTTTATTAATTCTTTTGAATGTAGTAACTAACAATAAAGTTAAGTTCATTAAAACATCTTTCGCATTCTCACTGTATTGATTTACAGCTCTGCTTTCCAAAGTTATACACCCCCAAGCTTTATCTATTGTACTTAGAGGAATTATAAGAAAAGAACGCAGTCCATGTTTTTTATCTTCATTATTTGAATAACGCGGCTGATTATAATCCCCTTTGTTTATATCCTCTACCCGTAAAGGGCAATTCCGTCTCATCACCCAACCTACTAATCCATCATTTAATGGAAACCGAAAATTACTACCAATATCATCAATCTGACCGTATACATACTTTACAACACCTTCCTCAGCTTCTTTCAAACATAATGTAAATCTATCAAAAAGAAACATCCGTTTTATCTCTTGTACAAATATATTTATAACTGATTCTTCAGTTTTAATATCAAGTAATTTCTTTTCCATAGAAAGATGTATGGCATAAACCTGTTGTTGCATTTCCCATCGCAGGCCCCTATGGTAGTTTACCATGACCTGTGTTATTAACTTTTCCCTTTGCTTCATTAAAACTATATCATCGTCTCTGAAATCATTCATTGTACAACTTCCCATAGCTAAAACACCTACTATCTCATCCTGATGGATCATGGGAACACCTAAAAATGAACGAATTTCAATCTGATGTAATCCCCCCATAGTTATTCCTATGGGAAGATTGGTTTCTAAGACTGATGATGCTCTGTTCAAAACCTCATAGACCAGACTATTATTTGTTATCATCAAACGTGTATCTATTAAAGTATCTGCTGCCACCCCAACCTGGAATTCTAATCCTTCATTACCTTTTTGTAAATAAAGTGCAACACAATCAATACCACTTGCATTCTTTATTAACCTTACATAATCAGTAGCAAAATTACGAAAAGCTTTACCAAAACCAGTAAAATCTTCTTCTGACAAAGCACTGTCTTCAATATTACTTACATTTAACTCTGTATCAATCTCACTTTTTTTATTGGAAACTGAATCCTGTGTTCTGAAACTGGAAAAAATTAATAAATAAGAATAATATAGTAAACTTACAAAAATAATTCCTTTTATAAAAAATCCGATCCAGTTTAAATTTGATACCGGAACAAAAAACCCTATAGTAATTAAAATAAATATAATTAAAAATTGGGTTAATTGTCGGTTTTTATTAGTAGTTCTCACATAAAACCCATACTATTAATATTTAATAACTATAATTTAAGGAAAAAAGAAAGAAAATCAAATTAAATTACAAAAAATATAACTGATTAAAAAATATTATTCTGGATAGTTTTGGACAACGAGAGGATCACCAATTATAACTCTTTTTCTCAGAATCTGATTTTTTCTGGATATTTTAAAAGTCACTTTGGTATAAGGTTTATAATTATTTATCCTTCTGGCAATATCCTCAGTTGAATGAACACTGGAATCCTGAAATGATACTATAGTATCCCCTGCTTTTATACCAGCTTCATCTGCAGGACTCCCCTTTATTACCCTGATGACTTCTATACTATTCGTATTATTTCTGAACTCATCTACAACTGTGACTCCAATCCATCCTCTATTGGGTTTAATAAACTCTTTGATGGATTGAAGTACAAGATTTATGGGCATAAATATTCCCAGATTCTTTCCGTTTATGTTGTCAGAATATATATTAAACCGGCCTGTAATTAAGCCGATTATTTGACCTTGAGTATTTATTACCGGACTTCCGGTATTACCCGGAGCTAAAAAAACACTTATTTCTTTTAGTCCATTAGGTAAGTTTCCTACATATTCACCTAACATTACAGAGGGGAATATGCCAAATGAATTACCTAAAACTGCTATATGGGAATAATGTTTAATATCCAAATAAAAAGTGGGTTTAACTTCTATGGGTAAATCGGTACCCAATAACACAATCCCCTGATTCTCATAAACAATCCAGCCTAATCCCTGTTTTTTTTCTACATTAACAACTACAATACTATCACTGTTAAATATTACACTTTTTCTGGTTAAAATTAAACCATTTTTATTTAATATCAATCCTGTTCCGATTTTGCATAATTTGGTATCAACATTATTATAATATGATTCAATACTTACAACATATTTTTTAATTTCATGAATACTCTCAGCAAATCTAGCGTCATATTTTTGATAAGATGATTGAGTAAAACAAGATTCTGCTATCAGTAATACAAATAATAAACCAATGCTTTTTCTAAATTCATTCATGATTAATTTAAAAATTTACCGGGGTTACATGAGTTCCTATAAGTTTATTTTTTCTGATCTGATTTAATGAATCATTTTGAATTATTAAAGAATCAATTGTATCATCTCTGGATAATGAAACACTATTTGGGTAACCATCTATAACATACTGCACCTGACCATTAAATTGATCATTTCTTTCCTCACTGGTTAGAACCTGATCTTTATTATCATTTCGGATTAAATGGAGGGGATTGATAATCAAGATGGTTATAAAAATTACAGCTATAATAAAACCAAATTGAAAAACAGGTTTAGGAAGGTTAAAGGGTACATATAAATTATTTCTTTTGTTGTTTGTCTCTCTACGGATCCGAGCGCGGAGTAATACATAAAAATCATTGGAAGCTTTAATTTTTGGAAGTTGAGAAAACATCTTCTGAATTTTTTTTGCCCTTTTTAGGTATGTATTACATTCATCACATTTTTCTATATGACTTCTCAATTCTCGTTTTTCAGAAGGAGAAATTTCATCATCAATAAGTTTATGTATCAATTTTTTAAATTCGTTACACTGAGGCATAAACCCTCCATTGCTATGCTTCAAAAAGATGTTTTAATTCTTTCTGCAATTTTTGCCGACCCCGATTAATTCTTGATTTCACTGTACCTATTGGAATGTTCAATATCTCACAAATTTCTTCATAAGTACATTGTTCAATATCTCTTAAAATTACTACTTCTCTGAATTTCAAGGGAAGTTTTTCTATCTTATCTCTGATTATCTTTTCTTTAATATTACTATCCACTTTTTTTTCCGGTGAAAGAGACACGTCAGGAATATCATAGTCTTTGTCTTCTATACCCATATTACTTATTGACAACATTGACTTTCTTTTTCTTTTTCTTAATTCTGTTTTTGCCAGATTAGCAGCAATAGTGTAAAACCAGGTAGAAAATTTTGCTATTTTCTTATATGAATGTTTATTTCTGTATAATCTCAAAAATGTCTCCTGTACAATATCTTCAGCCTCAACTTTATTTCTTAAAAAATTATAAACAAAATTTGTCAGCCTATCTTTATAGCGGTATACCAATTGTTCAAAAGCATAAGAATCACCATCTTGAAATCTTTCAATTAATTCCTCATCACTTGGAGTAATATCATTTCCCACTTTATTTTTACTCATATTATCTAACATACCATCTTAATAAAAGTTCCAGAAAATTATAAAAAAAAACACTTTAAATCATCTGTTTATAAAATATTTTTTAGATCCGATACTGGTTAAATCATAAACAATTAAACTTAAAACCATTTCTGGTTTCATAAATCCTGATTTTAAATGTAAATCGGCCATTTGAAGTGCTTGCAAACTGTTTCTTAATTCTGATTGTGAAAACTTCTCTGCTTGGTCCATGTACAAATTTAAGAAAAAATTTTTTAATCCCATCACTTTCTTTATCAAATGTTTATTCATTCCTTTAGCAATCATCAATTTTATTTTCATTAAAAGGACAACTCTTTTGGTCAATTCCCGCAACAAAAAAGGTGGTGATACTCCTTCTTCTAAAAAACTTACTAGAATTTTATTAGCTAAATCTTTATCTTTATTCCCTACAGCATCGGTAAAATTCCATAAATTATAATTCTTATAAAATCCAACCACCTGAGACACCACTTTTTCATCAATTGATTTTTTAGCTTCTGTATAGGTTATTATCTTTTCGATTTCATTATCCAGGCTTCTCAATGAAACACCAACAAGTTGAACCATAAATAATGCAGCAGGTCTGGAAATTTTTATTCCCTGTTTCTTAAAGCGTTTTATAATCCAACCAACAGCAATATTTTCATAAATTGGTTTACACTCTACCCAGATGCTCTTTTTTACAAGATTTTTATAAATCCTTTTTCTTCTGTCAATTCTGTTTGCAGTTAAAACAAGAATGGTGGAATTAACTGGATTATCAATGTATTTTTCCAGTATTTTTTTATCCGAAGTTGATAGTTTTTGTATTGATTTAATTATTACCAACCTGTAATCAGCCATCATTGGTAAAGAAGAGGTAAGGTTTATAATATCCTGTCCGCTAACATCATCACTGTATAAAAAATCATAATTAAAATCTTTAGTCTGCAGGTCAACAACTTTTTTTCTAATCAGATCAATAAGCTTATCAATGAGATAATCCTCATCTCCAAAAAAAAAGTAAATGGGATCAAATGTACTGCTCTTTATTTTATTTTTTACTGTTTTAAAATCCATATTAAATTTCAAAAAATAATAAACGACACAAGAGATAAAATAATAGTATAAATTGAAAAAATCCAGAATTTTCCCTTATTTATGATAATAATCAAAATTTTTAAAAATATATAACTGAAAATAGCACCTACTAAAAACGAAATAACTAAAACCAATAAATTTTCAACAATAAAATTAATATTGCTCATATCAGTTAACTTAAAAATAAGTGCACCCAGTATTGCTGGTATGGCTAAAAAAAAGGAATAATAGGCAGCTTGCTTTCGTTGAGTGCGTAATAATAAGAGAGAAGAAATAGTAGCACCAGAACGGGAAATACCGGGTAATATTGCTAATCCCTGAAATATTCCCACAATAATTGGAGTTAAATAATTTTTATCAGTAATCCTCGTTTGTTTTACATTTTTTGTAAAGTAAGTAGAAAAAAGCATAAAACTTGTCATCAAAAATGTAAAACTCAAAATAGAAGGAGTTTTAAATTTCGACTCAATGAATTCTTTTAAAAATATATAAACCATAAAAGTAACAGCTGTTGATATGATTATATAAATAATAAACTTTAAATTTTTTTGATCTTTGCTCTTTGTCATCAACTCAATTACACCATTTTTAATCGTCTTTTTAATTTGTTGAGAATAAAAAATTAATATTGCACAAAGACTGGCAACATGAACTATGATATCAAAAATTATAGGAAGTTCAGTTATCTTAAATAAACCTTTTAAAAACAGTAAATGTCCTGATGATGATACAGGTAAAAATTCTGTGATAGCCTGGATGAAAGACAGTAAAATACAATAATAAAAATCCAAAATACATATCTCCTTAAAAAATCTAAAATACTTTTTAATTTACTGTATTTTTTCAATCAGTAAAGTTTGACTAAATATATCCATTGAAAAAAATAAATGCAAGTAAGAATCAAAAACAAATGTACTTGACAAAAACAAATATTTTTATTATAATTATCAGACATTGCCATTAGATAGAGGCGCTTGTAACATTATTGATAAAATTAGAAGTAGCAGATTCAGAATTCTATCAAGATGGTTGCAGGCCGAAACCTGTAAGAACTGCTATTCTTAGGGGTTGGGACGGAATACGAAAGTTTCCGTACTGTCACAGTCTAAATCTGTGGAGCGCTATGTAAACGGCTGCTTGACAAAAGTAGTTGGTTGAATCAACATCTTCGCAGATTCAGTCAACTTTTTTTTTATCTTTTAATCTCTATTTTTATTGGTAAATAACACATTATTCAAAAGGAAATTAATGAGGGAATACTATGATTATTATGAAATTTGGCGGTACTTCTGTAGGGAGTGCACCGTGTATACAACAGGTTAGTGCGATTATTGAAAAATCAAGAAAACAAAATCCTGTTATTGTGGTTTCTGCAGTTAGCGGAATTACAGATAAACTTGAATCCTTATGTAAAAAAATCACTCAAATATCAAAAGATCATTTTATGAATATCATTAATGAAATCGCATTACAACATATTAACCTCTCTGACAAATTAGATTGTACTGACTCCAATAATTTTATTGATTTTATTGAGCGATGGAAAAAAGACATGAATACTTTATCCCAAAAACTGAAAAATAATAATGAAAAAATTCTACATGATCTGATACTCAGCCAGGGAGAATGGTTATCCATTCATTTACTAACCGCCTATTTAAAATCAATCGGCTTGCCTGCAGTTCCAGTTGATGCAAAAAAAATTATAAAAACGGATTCCCAATTTACTAAAGCAAATCCAAATATGGGAAAATCAAAATGTACTGCAAGAAAATTTGTCCAGCCATTTATTGACACCAGACAGATTCCTGTTATACAGGGGTTTACAGGAAGTGATCCACATAACAGGGTGACTACCCTAGGAAGAGGCGGATCAGATCTTTCCGCCACAATCTTAGGGTGCCTGCTGCAAGCTGAAAGAGTTGAAATATGGTCAGATGTGGACGGAGTATTAACAACTGATCCTACAATTATTCCGTATGCTCGCCGTATTCGTTGTATGAGCTTTAATGAAGCTTCGGAACTCTCTTATTTTGGAGCTAAAGTACTGCATCCTTCAACCTTATTACCCGCAATAGAACACAATATCCCGGTAAAAGTACTTAATACCATGAGACCGGAGGATAGTGGTACAGTTATCACAAAAAAAATAACCTTAGATTCAAATAAAAAATGTATTATCAAATCAATAGCCTATAAAGAAAACCTTACCATCATCACTATAACCTCAACCAGAATGTTAATGGCCTATGGATTTCTTGCTAAAATATTTGCTATTTTTGAAAAATACAAAACCTCGGTTGATCTTGTAACAACTTCAGAGGTAAGCGTATCTCTTACTATTGACAATGCAGAATATTTAGATGACATAATACCTGAACTTAAAAAATATTCTGAAGTAGAAGTGAAATCAAAAATGGCAATTGTCTGTCTGGTGGGAGAACAAATGAAAAATGAACCCCGGCATGTGGGGAAAATATTCAATTCCCTTCAGGACATTCATATCCATATGATTTCACAAGGTGCCTCAGAAATTAATATCAGCTTTGTTATTGCCCAGATAGATATTAACAAGACAATCACCCGACTGCATAAAGAATTTTTTGAAGATGATAAATATAATAAATTATTTATTAAAGCAAAACCAAAAAATCCTATACAAAAAATTATGGAGAAAAATAATGACGAGTAATAAAATAGTTGACTTTTTAACCAAAACTGACCACTTCCCCCACACTATGATAGAAGCTGCCGAGACCTATGGTTCTCCTCTTTATATATATGAAGAGGAGACCATCATCAACAACTGTCAGGAACTGCTGAATATGCCTTCCGGGTACGGCCTGACAGTACGGTATGCCATGAAAGCCAATTCCAATAGATCAATACTCAATCTTATCCATAAACAGGGTTTGCTCTTTGATATGAGTTCTATGAATGAAATCCGCAGGGCAAAACACGCTGGTATTCACTATGATGCCATGCTTCTCACCAGTCAGGATTTACCTAAAGATGATGATTATCAAGAACTGAAAAAAATGATACAATCTGGACTGCAATATACAGTCTGTTCCATTAATCAGATGAAAAAAATTATTCCGATTGTTCTCCGGAATGGCAGGAAGGTTTCAATCCGTATCCATCCGGGCAAGGGTTCCGGGGTTTCTGCAACAAGAAACACCGGTGATCCTTATGCAAGTTTCGGCGTTCTGCAATCAGATCTCTCAACAGTCAGGAAACTGGCAAATGATTATGGTATTAAATTCTATCGGGTTCATGTTCATATAGGTTCAGGGAGTGATCCCGGAGTCTGGAAAAAAAATATTGATAATACTTTGCAATGGGTAGAGAATTTTTTCCCTGACTGCCGTATAGTTAATCTGGGCGGAGGATTCCGGGTTGCCAGAATGCCTGAAGAAAAAAATGCTGATATTACAAGTCTGGGCAACTATGCTAAGAAAAAATTTAAATATTTTCATGATAAAACCGGACGAAAACTTCATATGGAAATCGAGCCCGGGAATTACGTTATAGCCAATGCAGGATATATCATCACCAAAGTTATCGATAAAAAATTTAATCGTAAAAAAAACTTTTACTTTATTATCACTAACGGCGGCATGGAATCAAATATACGTCCCCTTATGTATGGAGCATTACATCCTATATATGTGATCTCAAAAAAGGGTAAACTGCTTTCCTCTGAATTTAAGACAATTACCAAAGGGATAAAAAAAGAAAAATGCGTGGTAGTGGGCAGATGCTGTGAAACCGGTGACTGTCAAACCCTGAACAGCAGAGGTGAAGTGGCTCCCAGATTGATTGCTGAACCGGATCTTGGGGACTGGATAGTTATCGGGGGAACCGGAGCATATTGTTCTTCCATGGCCCCGGTGAATTATAACTCTTACCTGCAGCCGGGTGAAGTTATGATCACCAGGGATAATAAAATTCAACTGATCAGGCGACCCCAGACTATTGAGCAGATGATTTGCAATGAATATAATCTAAGCTCACAAATTCAACCCTAATATTGCTTCTCCACCATATATTAAATTACTTCTGCCTGTTTCATAATGGAGTATCCCTCTAGGCAGAATATAAATCTTATCCTGAATGAAATTTTTCCCCGCTGTTGGGAGAATATCTGAACAGGATACAAAATGATTAAAAATAAAAAAATCTTTAACACCTTCACTGACGATGTACTCCTGAATGTACTTTCTTAAGTGATAACTTTTTTGGACCGGTTGTTACAACAATAATTAAAACAATAATCCAGCTGAGAATACTCTTTGTATAGGTAGGTAAAGAAGAAACCAGGTACTGAGTCACTACCATGGAAAAATGAAAAAGCCAGACTAAAAGCAGGCTACCATTGGTACTGTTATAAATCCAGGTATAAAGAAGAGCTGCTCCAATTGTATTAATCACCATCAGCAGTAAATCCATTCCTGTCTGTCCTAATCCCATCCACATGGGAATATGCCAGATACCCCAGAACAATCCCAGAATCAAACTGGATATCAGAGCATTATTTTTCTTCTGCAGTTTCGGCAGAGCAAAACCTCTCCACCCCAACTCTTCACATAGGGTATTGGGCAATACTGATATGAAGGCTATCGGAATCATAAAAGAACTATTTGGCCCAAAATGTTCCATGATTGGTAAGATTGTAATGTGGTAAGAATGACCGAGCACCCTATCAATCATTAATGCTGCGAGCCAGAGTGCAGCCGGATAAAAAAGAACCAGCAAATACCATTGAATACCAACCCTCCAGCGGCGCAGTTGACCAAACAACTTATTGGGACCTGATTTCCCGGATATTATTCGGGATAGTATTAATGCAACAATGCCGGGCGCCCATACTGCAAGTACATTTAAAGGACTACTGCCAGCAGGTGTTGTTTCCTGACTGTTCAGGATCGTTATTGCCTGAGGGATCCATACCACCCAGGAAATAATCAGACAGGAAATAAAAAATATCGGCAATTGAAAACGAGTAATAAAATTTGACTGCATTACTTTTCTCCTTAAAATAATTAATTTCTGTTAAAAATATAAGGTATAGTAATGATGAAATCGTCCTGATTTAGAAATCAGTACATGTTATTAATCGAGTTACGAATACTGCGATTCATCCGCTATATATGTATAGATTATTGATCCCGGAACTGAGACGGGGTTTCATGAGTGTATTTTTTAAAAGCTTTATTAAAGGCAGATTTTGAGTTAAATCCTACTTCATAAGCAACAGCAAGGATGGTATAATGCTTCTTTACCGAATCAGTCAATAATTTCTTCGCCTCTTCGATACGGTACCGGTTAATAAAATCAAAAAAATTCTGATTGAATTGCTCGTTAATTATCTGAGAAAGATGATACGCAGGGATTCCGCACTCTTCTGCCAGATCCTGAATACTTAAATTATTACTTAAATATGGCTTTTTGATACTCATAACTGATAGAAGCCGTTTTTCATATTCAGCAGCCTGATCGGGACGGAGAGTAGACTGGGTGTATTTTTTTCTCTGTACCATATGTGCATCAGCCATAAATATTTCCATATTTCTCAATCCGTCATATCCAGCTTTGTAAATAAAAAAAGCAACCATAAGCGCAATGATATTACCAGCATAGGGTGCTACTGATCTTCCATATGTTGTAAATACAAATACAGTTAGAATGATACTAACAGCAACCACTAAAGAAAATTCTTTACCGAATGTCTTAATCCACTTTATATTTTTCTTGTCTATAGAAGCATATGAATTTTTAATTTTTCGTTCATAATCGGATATAACATTAAAAATAATACTTATATAAATTACTATATGAAAAAACACGAATGAAGAAAGAATTTTACTGATTACGGTTAATTGATCTACCCATGGCTGCAAAGCCCCGGCTTGAGCTGTCATACTCCCTAAATATAAAATGAGTAAATAAACAGTACAGATGATAAACGGTATACTATGGAGAGTGTGTTTTATCCTGATTTTATAGGTATTGTTTGTGATGACTTTTACTAACAAGAAAAACAGGGGACCGAATAAAAATACCGGAGGATTGGTAATAATAATCAGATAGGGAAAATGATCATACGCATTTATATTGAGAAAAATTACATTACTTATGTTTATGGAAAAGACAATAATTAATATTCCCAATATCAGATTCGCTTTTCTGTTACCCCGCTTAATAGTAAGCAGGGTAAATCCAAGGAAAAAGCCCTGGATAATACCGAGGAAAATAATGATAGTGAATATAATCATGGACAGATCTTATTAAATTAAACGTTCAACTAAGAATAAATTTAATAAAGAAATAATAAATAAACACCTAAATATACTAAATTATTTTTTCAATGGGAAATTATATTTTATTTCTGAGAATACTGCTTCATCACTTCACTGATTATCTGAATTCCTTCCACTATTTCTTCTTTATCAACATATGCATATCGTAAACGCATCTGATTTTCTCCTCCGGAATCAAGATAGAACAATCTTCCCAAACTGAATGCAACTCCCTTTTTAAGGCAGTCTTTCCAGACTGAATGTAAATCAATATATTCTGGTACAGTTACCCATAAATAAACACCACCATGTGGTTTAATATAAGTTGTTTCAGACGGAAACCAGTCATTGATAGTTTTATCATTATATTTCGACGTTCTGTAAGCTGACGTTTCAGATATCGTATATAAGTTGCCATATACCCCCGTTTATGAAACTCTGTAACAATGGACTGAAGAAACGCCGGTGTGCATATCGCAACAGTAATGATGTCCCCGGACGTGGAATCAGTTTCTATGGTTTTCGGCTGGTAAGAACGCAATAGTTAATATATTATAATAATAAATTCTTGATATCTTGGAATAAAAATATTATAGTTTTAATGATAAACTTTTTTAAATTTTAATGGAGATAAAATATGAAACAAATTTCTCAGCTTTTATTCTTAAACTTTATCTGTTTTTTCTGCATAGGTTTTGCTCTGGGAGAAAAAGGATACGACCTTATTCATTATGACCTTAATATTATACCTGATTTTAATCAGCAATCAATTGATCTGAAAGTTACTATTATTGTAAATAATTATTCTTTAGAAGACTCACTGTGGTTCGGTTTAAACCAGAAATTAGAATATCTGGATGTAAAAAATGGAAAAAATCCTGTACAATATGAACGTAAAGATAACTGGGTGCTGATTATTCTTCAAAATCCTCAACTTGAAATCCAACTGAATTTTAATATAAAAGGTAATCCGGGAATATGCACCAATGAACAACGTCATACCATAGAAGATTCCAGTCTTTTTTTACTGTGGTCGGAAAGATTCTATCCCATAGATTTTGAAGACTGGGCCACTGTAAAGACCACTATTGTCTTACCAAAAGGATTTCTTGCTGTTGCACCCGGAAAACTTATTAAAAACATTGAAAAAGACAATACGATTGAATATCAGTTTGAAACAACTGAACCAGCAGTTTGTTATTCAGTATTTGCTGATAATCGCTGGTTACACACAGAAAAGACCATCAATAACATTCCTATTCACACATTTTTGCATCCTCAATCTCAAAAATATGTTGATCAGATCCTGACCAGCAGTGCTGAAATTATTAATTATTATTCTCAAATATTCTGTCCTTATTCTTTTGATCAATTCTGTTTCATTACCCTGGATGGAATCTATGCCAGACGTGCTTTCTGCGGATATGTGGGCTACAGCCCGGAATATCTAAAAAAAGAATTTACCTCTACAGGTCATGATGCCCATGAAAGCGCTCTGCTTTGGTGGGGGTATACTCTTAGGGGAACAGGTCCCGGAGCCTTTCAATGGACAGAAGGATTCGGGGATTATGCTGAATTTATGTATGATGAGGCCTACGGGAAGCCCATTCCTCCGATATTTCAGCATTTTCGTGAGGAGTATTTAAAGATCCCCCGTGAAGAGGACAAATATTATTATGAATTGGGTGGGGCTCCCCAGAAATATATCCATGGTAAATATCCCTGGCTTATGCACATTCTCCGTTATAAGATAGGTAATAAAGCTTTCCAGAATGCCTTGCATTATCTGTTTTCAAAATACCTATACCAGACCTTTACTATGGATGAGTTTGTTAACACTTTACAAAAAGGAGCCGGTCAGCCTTTGAACTGGTGGAAAGAGGAATGGCTGGAGCGTAAAGGTGTTCCGGAATTAACCGTCACAGCCGAGATCATGCCTGTTTCTGAAGGATACAGCCTTATGTTGGATATAGAACAAGAGGAGGCTGTATATCACCTTCCTGTGGAAGTCGAATTTGAGATCGACGACAAAACAATCATTAAAAAAATAGACCTGAATGAAAAAGAAGAACAATACACGTTTCAATTCGATTCCAGACCCGAACAGGTTCTTCTTGATCCCAATGGGTGGATATTAATGAAGCATAACAAGATTATTATGTCAAGAACAATTTACAACGGAGAACGCTAAATGAAAAATTTTTATCTTACCGGTCTTTATCTTTTACTCGTTATTATTATAACCACTGCCGGTCTGTTACTGGGTAATGTGAAAATCCTTTATCTTGTTCTTCTGTTTCTCGGTTTAATTGCCCTTGTTTTTCAAAAATTCATTCACAAAGAACCAATCCGGGACCTAGGATATAAGTGGCCATCAGCTCCCCCTGGACTATATATGCAGTATTCTTCCCCCTGTCCGCAATTCTCTGCATCGCAGCTGTTGATTTTTTTACCGGATGGATCCACTGGCAATCTCCAGAAGCCATGCACTCCTCCCTGAATCTTTCCATAAAAGTTTCCTTACCAGTGATAATTCTTTTGTTTGTTTTAGTGCAATGGATTCTCACTGCACTTATTAATCTGATCACAGAAGAACTTACTTTCCGTAGATATATAGTAACCCGCTTTTGGAATCCGGAAATCTGGAAAGCAGTGCTTTTTGCTTCTATTATATTCGGACTCTGGCATATTCCGGTAGCTATACTGATCATTAAAAGCGGATGGCTGAGAGTAATCCTGTATGCTGTGAATATTACCCTGTTAGGTATAGGTTTTGGATGGCTTTTTATCAGATCAGAAAGTCTTGTAACACCCTGTTTAGCTCACGGACTGTGGAATTCCTTAGAGTATACATTCTGGGGTATGGGAAATCACAAAGGTGTATTTACAGGTAACCAGCGTGTACTGTTTGATCCGGAAGAGGGAGCAGCCGGAACCATAGTTCTGCTGATATTTGCTGTAGTTTTTATGATTAAGCTTCGAAAATAAAAAAAATAAGGAGAGATAATTAAATGAAAATACGTATTCTTTTAATAATTGTTATTATTGTATTTTTAGGAGGTTTTCAGACATCTTTTGCTCAGAAAATCCTTAAATCCAAAGGATTTGCCGGTTTCGGCTATCAGGCTGTTACTCAGGCGGATGTTGATTCCTTAGGATTAACAGATACACAAGGTGTGATCATCAATCGAATACTGCCCCATACACCAGCGGAACAGTCCGGGTTTCAGGTAAATGATGTATTAAAAAAATATGATGATGCTGTCATCGAAGATAATATCCAATTCGTGGATATTTATCAGCAATATTATGCAGGAGACACTATACATGTTACCTTTATTCGGAATGGAGAATTAAAAACCACCAATCTGATACTGAGTGCTCTGCCCCGAGAAAAGAATGAGGATCTGAACATTGAATATACCTCCTTCCCTGTAGACAGCATCTATCTGAGAGCAGTGATCACCTCTCCTCTGAACCGTGAAGATAAAAAGCTCCCCGCCCTGCTCATTGTCAGCGCCTTAAGCAGTTATCCTCTCATAGAACTTCCCTATTACAATTTGCCTAGGGAATTGGCGTACGATATCAGTAGAGCAGGATTTCGAGTACTTCGATTCGAGCTGAGGGGATACGGTGACTCAGAAGGAAAAAATTTCCGAACAGCTGATTTTAATACAGAAGTAAAGGATAATCTTGCAGAAGTCTACAGCAGCATTACAGAACCTGTACTGATCATCTATGGATCTTCCGACTTCCTCACTCAGCAAGCCTGCCATGAGACCATTAAAGAAGTTCTACTGAATTCTGGAAATAATGGTGTTGAACTGAATATTATTCCTGATCTGGACCATGCTTACGCATTTGCTAAGGATAAAGAAATTATAACTATTAATACAATATGGAATGCCATTTGCAACATCAAGCTGAATAAACCAATAAATCTTTTGTTAATGGTACTCATCAATTATAATGGATAATTTTAGAAAACCAACCCGGAAAAAATATCCTGTTCTTTCTTCTAAAACAGTAATTATAACATTACCTATGAATACGAAAGTGGATCACATCGATATTTCTCCTGGATCCTTCCATCAGATAACAGGAAACTATGAAATTAAAGTTACGGATATTCTTTTTCCTTTAAACAGTAAGGAGGTAAATAATGCAATTCAAAGCGTTCGAACCTGATATCGAGGTAAATGGAAATACTGTATATGCTATTGTTGATGGTTTCGGTATTGTTAAATCTTTAGCAAAATCTCATTTGAGAAAAGCTGGTCTACCAGAAGAAATTGATCCGGGCGAATGGTACTCTCAGGAAAAATGGCTACAGGCATTTAAAAGTATATCCGAAATCTATGGAGATGATACTTTATTTAGAATAGGTATGAGCATTCCTCAAAATGCTAGTTTTCCTTCCAATATTGAAACCATTGAAAATGCTATAAGAGCAATAGATATAGCTTATCATATGAATCACAGAAAAAATGGTGCTGTTATGTATGATGATAAAACAGATAAAACAATCGAAGGCATTGGTAACTACGGATTCCAAAAAGTTAAAGATAGAAATAAAATTATATCAGAATGTAAAAATCCTTATCCCTGTAGTTTCGATCAAGGAATAATTGCAGCTATGGTTAATATGATTAATCCTGATGCAAAAGTAATTCATGACAACTACAGTCCTTGTAGAAAAAATGGAGAAGATAGTTGTACATATATCGTTACATGGTAATAAGTAAAACAAAAAAATTCTATAAAATTCTAATTTAAGTTGGAGTCTCGGAGTTTATAAGTTATAAATTCCAAAATCACTAAAGGAAGCGCAGAATTGGTTATACCTCCTCGGCAGTCCCAGGCAGTCCCAGGCTCCCGGGGAGTTAATTCCGAATTTTTTGGCCCTTTACCTTCCAGTTTTATTCTCAGATAGTACCAACAGGTACGTAAAAACCGCCTAAAAATCAAAGAATTCCCAGACGGTTAAAATTGTTCCTTGTGAATTCAGTAACTAAAATTTCTCATCATATTTAGTCCATAAATGATCCCCTAACTCCCAGCACCGTTTAACTACCTTATCAGCATTTTCAATACAATAATCCGTTAAATAGTTTATAACTTGATTTTCATCTTCTGTATATAATTTTAAAGCCTGTTTTTCTACCTTCTCCTGGTTATCAAGTAATTCCTTCTGCATGGGTTCCCATACTTCTTCTATATCGTTTCGCATATCGCCCCATCGTTGGGCTGCAATGGTAGACATACGGTTAAATGCCCACCAGGCTGATTGTCTGTTAAAGCCATCCACTCTCCCCGGAGTTTTATAAGATTCAGCTATATCGGTAATACAACTGTAAAGCGGGACATAGATGGAAGTAGCTACATTATCCCAGGCCAGCCACACTACTCCGCCTATCTCATCAGGCAGCCAGTCACGGGATTGTGTAATAGTGGCATACATTGTATACCAGCGGGCAATGGGTCTTTCTCCCCTCCATCCCCAGCCTCCGTTTATATCAAATAATTTATTCATATCATAAGGCATAAAAGGATTTGCCAAGGGAGAAATAACTGTTTCCCCCTCCTCATTACTGACCGTCAAATTTTTAACCATATAGTAATCAGTATTTTCATAATAATCCTGGAATATTGTTATGAGTTTGTTCATGGTGACCGGATGATCCGGTTTAACTGAAAAAGGATAATTTTCCGATTCGGGGTGCAGCTCCAAAGAAGGTGCTAATAGATCCAGCACTCTCCATTCCCTGCGTCGTGAAGCCAGAGATGTTCTACTTCCCGGAGCATACGCATAACAAAATTCAAATTCACCATCTTCTTCCGGATTCCACCACCCATTTTTCTGAGCTACTTTGAAAACATTCTTGGAAGCCATAAAAAAATCAGAGTTATCCAGATCAATCTTTCTGATTCGGCTTGCATTGGCATTAACTGATACATGATCGTCAGGCACTCGCTGAGCAGCCCATACTGATCCTCTCTTACCTTTACCTGATCCTACTATTTCCAAATGCCAAACTTCTTTGGTATCAGCAATGGTTAAACACTCTCCCCCATCAATATACCCATATTTTTTTGTCAGCTCTCCTGCCATTTTGATTGCCTCTCTTGCTGTGGTACATCTTTCTATCATAAGTTCAACCAAAGCCTGACAATCAATCAAACCATTATCCGATCTCAGTTCTTCTTTTCCACCGAATGTAGACTCACCAACAGCAAGTTGATGATTGTTCATGCAAGGGTAGGCAGTATTTATATAACCATAGGTATGATCAGCCTGAGGTATACTTCCAACATAATCATATTTATA
>JAWODZ010000094.1:0-4306 GCA_046483025.1 bacterium | reverse complement strand
TCGTTAAACTGTACGTTTTCAAAGTTAATTGGATAAGTTTCATCGTAAGTTAAGAGATACATTTTCCATCCTTCATTTTTACATATCTGCTCTATATTAATATTCCTAATCCTATTGAAAACGATCTGAAATCAAAACCCAAAGGTTGAGCAAGATTCATCCAGGGGATAATGTCAATACTCCCATTTATGTATAAGCTCTTATATGCCAGGATACACCCAAAAGAGTAATTAATTGTATTATTGCCGGACCAACTTTCAATAGGGGGGGGTATGCTTTCTTTATAATAATAGTTATAATATAAATCAAAGCCAGGTAATATCATGATATCTTTTAAAAGCTTAAATTTTCTAAATATGCTTACACCAAAATCGATTGAATTGCTTTTATAGATCAACTCCTCAGAATTATTAATATTCTTATCATAACCGAATAGATACTGTGTAAAAAAAGACAACTTTGTTTGCCTTTTTATTCCTCTAAATATTAAAATTTCAGCGAGGACCCCAATTTCTGAATTATAATAAAAGCCTACAATTTCGTCTTCATTATAAATATTATGATAATCTATGCCTGTATTGATATCAAATATTAGTCTTTCTCCAATTTGCATAATTGGTCGTACTCTGAAGATCCTAGAAAAATAGTACTGATTATATGTCAGCTCTATTGAAAATTTATTATCAGTACAATACAATATATTACTAGCTGACAATGGTAAATTCATTAGCAAAACAAGAAGAATAAAAAGTATTGTTTTCTTTATCATTGTATGTCACCAAAGTCAATTAGACAAACTTCATCATAAGTTAAAAGACACATTTCAATTCACCACGTTTATAATCTGAGCATTTATTACGGCAGGTGCGTACATCATTTTATTGTCCTTTGAACCAACGTCCCTCATATAGCTCCAACCCCGGCAATACTGATAACCAATTTGTTCATTATCCCCGCCTCTTGCTTTGGGAGGATCCGTATGACCTGCTCCGTCGTCAACCGGCTCTTCATGTTTGCTCTTTTTGTTAGTCTAAGTTACGTCCTTATACTAACATTTCAAACTGTCCGATTTTTTGGGGAAAGGTCAAAAACCTACTTCATCAACACCATCTTCCTGGATATCTGCCTTTGACCATAAGTCAGACGATAAATATATATCCCGGAACTCTGATCACTTGCATTCCAAGTAACATCCCAATGACCGGCTTCTTTGTAACCGCTGTAGAGCGTTTCAACAAGTCGGCCTGTGATGTCGAAGATCTGAAGGATAATGTTTTGAGCTTCGGGGAGTTCATAACTTATCGTTGTGGTTGGATTAAGGGGATTTGGGTAATTTTGCTGGAGTGTAAACTGAACTGGGATAGTATTTTCTTCTACGGCAACCAAAACATCACCGCTAGAACTAACCTTGTCTATAGCTACCGTATCACCATAGACCATCGTTGTTGCATAGCTGCCATCGGTATTTTCAATAATACTCGATTTCCACCCTATATGACCATATCTGAGAATGGAAGAAAAAACAATATCTCCACTGACTGAAACTTTTACTAAGCGCACGACTTTTGTTTCTCCATCACTCAATGTTGTGTTGACTAAAAATAAATTTGCGCCATCAGAGCTGCTGAAGGCTGCAAAAACATCACCAAAATCTAAATCTCTGTAAAAATACTCTCCCAAAGAATCTATGCGAGCAAAGCCTATATTACTTAAATAAATGCTGGGATAGAGGGTTACACTGCCATCGTTATTTGCAATAATTTCCGGACGTGGATAGACGGGATCGGATGATGTCTTAGCCAACCCTATATCAAACACGATAGGCGTTTCCCATAAAGCATGCAGTTGATCATCAAAGCGATGAAGCTCTAGTGTATCGCAGGTTCCCTCAATTCGCCTTATTCCAAATAAAAAGCCATGGTCATCACAATCGAACTCTAAAATATTTGAGTTAAGAGTATCAGCAGGTTCATCTATATCATCAAAGATTTGAGTAATATAAGAAGCGGGCCATTTTCTAATATAAAGCGCGCTTTGATCACGATGCATCTCCATATCGAGACTATGGTAAAACTCATCGTCTCCAGCCGGACTGCTGACAATCCCATCTGGAGAGATGGCCCTTAAGCAACCATAATAGTTACCCCACGGCAGCATAATGGGAGGAGTATATTTATCATAGACCACAATAAAATCGCTGTCGGGTGTCAATTCGGACATGGAAAATGCTATCGAATCGGCATAGGTATCAACAACACTTCCCGGCGCATCCCAAAGCGTTTCACCGCCCGAACTATAACGCTGTGCATATAAGGTTTTGTTTGCCGTGTTGTTATACAGAACATAGACTCCACCTGCCCCATCGGAAAAAGCTGTTTCAAATAAGATGGAACTGTCACTGACTCCAAGCGGAACATTTTTAACTACTCTGCCCGAAGAATAATACATGTAAGATGAGTTATCACTCCTGATCAAAATATGCATATTCCCATTTTCTGCAGGAAATATTTCGCCATAGCTGCCATTTCTCACAACAACTGATGCAAAAGCATGAGAGTTCAATAATATGAGTAAAAATGATACAACTAAAAATACCCGGATAATGAATAATTTTTTCATTAACCCCCCTTTCCACTTTCCTTTGACGTTAAACACTGTACGTCTCCAAAGTTAATTGGACAAGTTTCATCGTAAATCAAGAGACACAGTTTTTTCATTTCACTTTACTCTTTTTTTAGTCACCTTAAATTTCATATTGTATATCAAACCTACATTAAAATATATCCCACTTAAATTTTGTTTTTTTAGGGTATAATTTTCACTATTATCATCCCATTGTTTAAATCCCAACACAGTACAATTCATATTTAGATCAAGAATAAGATTTTGAGCTATTGGTAAATAAACACCAATTGGCAGAATAAGTCCCACAAGATTCTTATATCCCATATCCCGATAACCAGTAGGAGGGTTAGAATAAATAATTTCTTCTGTGGATGGATTCATAAAATAGGTTTTATATTTCAATTCAATGTGATTTATATCAATTCCCAGTCCAATATAACTACTAATATTCCCAACATAAATTTTATAGAGAATTTCACCAGTAATAGAAGATGAGTTCGTTATATTTGAATACATATTTGCTCCATATATGTATAAAGTGCTGGCAGTCTGATAATCATATGTACGGTGTCTTGTAAATCTATATTTAGTTCTGAATGACATATAATCAATAAAATTCCAAGTCAATCCGATATCAAATGACAGTCCATTGCTATCAACTGTTTGTTTACCGGCGTTAGTCCCCTCTGCAGGTCTATATTTTGGTTGTTGAAATTTTAAAAAGAAATTACCTGAAGTTTGGATATCTAAATCCATATTTATTGCTAACACAATACTCAGTAAAATAATATTAATAATTAATATCTTTTTCCCAATATCAAACATAAACGTCCTTTCCCTTATTATATTATATTAGTTGGTGTGCGCATATTTTTTGTAAACGACCTTTCAATCAAGCCCCACACCTCAACCCCCGGCAATACTGATGACCACTTCCCATTTTGCCTCGCTGTATGTATATGGTTCTGCAATATACGCAATTTAATAGATATTTCAAGGGGTCATTATTGACTTTGCGGGTTTTAACGGGTAGCCTTTTTACACCATAAAAAAACTCCCCGGAAGAGGGGAGTGGTGGTACGCCGTCAGTCCCGATCCGCCGGCTGGTCAGCCTGCGCTCCACTGAGCTATGGCCGACAGGCGGATAAGAGTCCGGTGCAGAGCCTTTAACCATGCGGGTTAAACGATTTGTGTACACCAAGATGTGTCCACTACGGGGAAGTTTGTGTTTTAAGGCGTTTTGAGTAGTAATGATGAGGGTTTGGGGGGATATGGTGCCCAGAAACTGCCCGGTATGTAAAAGAGCGCTTAATGCGCTCTTTATATGACCCAATTATAAAGTGATAAATATTGCGGCTTTTTATTATTAATCAGGTAATTCAGTACTCATATCGGCAAATGTCTCTTTTTTCAGATAAGTCGTACCAAACCCTGTTAATCCCCATTTTTCCTTGTCTAAGCTTTTTAAACTCACGGCTGTTAACCGTCCCGTTTCTGGATCCTCATAAAATACGGCAACCAGATAATAAAATTCCTGGAAATTGATCTCATCTTTATAGTACCTGATTTCATCAAAGGATCCGCTCCAAGCGGAAATCTTTTCCCTGAACTCACTAACATCTCTAAAGGTTTTAAAATACTCTTCACCTTGACTATTCATTTGAAGTCTTTGTGCATACCC
>JAWODZ010000029.1:0-7021 GCA_046483025.1 bacterium | reverse complement strand
GGAGCATACAACCTTCATACTATCCGGCGCCTTAATTCCTTAAATATACTACAAATATAGCACAACAATGTTTCAGGCAAAAATTAGCAGAGGGAGGGGGAATTATCAAGGTAAATCGGGGGGAGGGCTTTATTGATGGAAGTGGAAATGCATTAAATTGTATTTACACTCCAATATTCAAATGATACTATTTTTTTTAGAAAAGACGCTTCGGGTAATTAATCAATAAAATTAATAATTTTGAGGTGATTATAACGAAAAGAAACTCAAGAAACATATAAAAATCTTTGAAAATAATTCGATTTAAATCATTGGAGGAATGATGTCTGAAAAAATGTGGATGGTTAGAGCTGGCAGGGATGCCTATTTAATTAGTGAATTCATTGAAAAAGAGTGTGTGGCTATTGGATGGTTAGAATCAGTTGATTTAAAAAGTATTGATACAAAAGAAAAACTTGAAGAAATTTACAAAGATGCATACCCAGAGGAGAAAAAATCAAAGGCTGCTATCTCAATCGGTCAAATTTATCGTTTCATAAGTGAAATAAAAGAAGGAGATTATGTATTAACATATAATCCAAAAGAAAGAATATACCATATAGGTGAAATAATATCGGAATATAAATACAATGATAATTTAATACCTGATTATAATCACATAAGAAAGGTGAATTGGATGGGTCAAGTGGATAGGGATCGTCTTTCCACCTTGACCAGAAATACAGTCGGGGCAATTATGACACTCTTCTTATTAAATGATGAAGCAAAGAATGAATTCCTTAAATTGCTCTCAGGAGAAATTTCAGAATTTACAAGCTCCAAAGAAGAAGAAAGAACCGAGATTGATGAGTTAAGAAAGGATGTGGTAGAAAGAGGTTTCGAATTTATTAAAGATAAAATTTTGAAACTGGACTGGGAAGAAATGCAAGATCTTATCGCCGGAATACTTGAAGGCATGGGTTATAAAGCAAGGGTATCTCCTAAGGGTGCAGATAGAGGAAAAGATATTATTGCCTCACCTGATGGATTAGGGCTAGAACAACCGAGAATTAAAGTAGAAGTAAAGCACAGAAAAGGAACTATCGGATCGAATCAATTAAGGAGTTTTATAGGTGGTCTATCTTCTAACGACAGAGGCTTGTACGTTTCTACCGGAGGATTTACACAAGAGGCTAAATATGAGGCAGAAAGATCTTCAGTTCCTGTTTCATTGATCGATATAGACGATTTGACCGAATTGTTAAAAGAAAATTATGAAAATATTGATAATGATACCAAAGCATTGGTTCCGCTGATTAAAGTTTATTGGCCAGCTTAATATAGTACCGATTCATGTCAAAATCTTTAAGGCATTATCATGGACCAAAATAAAAGCAAATAACAATTCTTAAAGTCAAATAACGAATTATCAATAACCCTCTACCCCAAAATATTCACCCAAACTCCTGTTCAATCTGAATTTTAAAGAAAAAACCACATTCATAGGTTTCTCACCTGTACGCTTTTCATACCTGAGAGGTCCACAAAAATAAAATGGAGCAGCTTTTTTATTTTCTAGTTTATACTTTCGAACGAAAAGATAAATTTTGCTTCCATTAGATTCGTGGTTAATAATACTCTGACCTTTTTTTGATCTGACAGTTGTATTTCTTTGGCTTTGCCAATGAAATGTGGACTCATCAATGAATCTGTCTAAATATTTATGATCTTCTTGGTGACCTTGCTTATTTAATGTAACGAGCAAATATTGATCTTCTGTTTCCTTTGGACAGACATGCCCTGTTTGCCATAAACCTGCTTTAAATTCCAGGCCAAATAATGGAGGTATATTTTCACGCACAAAAGTTTGATGTAGGAAAATTTCTTCAGGTTCAATGATACCTTTCAGGCGAGCGAATTGTCTCATTTCATCATTTGTAATAAAAGATTCATAATTTGGATTGTTTGCAACCAATTCGTACTTTCCAGGACCTAATTTATTTATTTTACGCAATACATATTGGCCGTCACCACTAACATCGTATCTCTCTACAGCTATAGTGTTTCCTGTGATACTACCTGCAGATTCAGGGGTAATTAATTCCATTAAAAGATAGGCGCCATTTTTAATAGGATTAACTCCTCCATCCATAGAGTTTCCATCTGCTCTAGCTATGAAATGTTTAGCTGGATTTAGGTTGCCATAAGAAATTGGAAGTGCTACATAATCTAAATTTTCATCATTATGATCGCCGGTTTTGAAATGGCCACATGCAATACGAAGAGTCTTGAAAAATGGTATTTTCTGACCTTTTTCTTTTTGCTGCGCAATTTGAATTTTATTTTTCTTATCTCTTTCCTTTTTTTGTTGAAGCCGACTCTCATACTGTAACAATCTATAGTCTATTAGCTCTTGAACCATATCCTCAAAAACATCAACATCGATCTTCAGCAAATCGTCTTTGAACTTAAATATTCCATTATTTACCTCAAAATGAAAATACCCAGCATTTCTATTTCCGCCTATCCAAGCATTAATGGGATTACTCTTCCAATAGGAATGCCAATTGGATACATTAGATTGATTTAATTGATTTATACCCTTAAATTCTTCAGGGAGATCATATTGTAAGGGTCTATGACGTTTAATGATTTCAAAACTCTTCTTAGCTAGAATTTTTATGGTTGGTGGCTTTAAAAAACCATCCAGTTCAAGCATCGCTTTCAGAAGAATCATTTTATAACTTTTTGTCATAGGAGTTTTTTCGATTTCAGCAAAAAAGTCAGAGTTTGATGATAGGCAATCTTTCTCATCTTGATTAAGATCATTTTGGGATTCAACCATTGAAAACCATTGCCCATATTCTCTCCGGATGGTTCGTATTTTCCCTCCAGCTTGATAAAACTCTGCGATACTTGGTCTTGTTCCATGTGATTCTCTCAATTCTTGGTACAATTCAACCTGGCTGTCGATGCGAGTTTTAACAAATTCTTCCATGAAATTAATAGCTTCCATATCGACGTTAATAAAGCAACCATCCGGCAGATACAATCTTCCACTTTTTACTTTTTTGAGAAAATCTTTTCTCTCTTTGTTAGTAACCCCAATACCAAATAAAGCTTCTGGTTTTCTAAAAAAGCTTATATGATTTCCTATAAAATCCAGTACTACTAGTTGATCTTTATTATTACATGTTCTTAAACCCCGCCCGAGTTGCTGTAAGAACAGTATTTTTGATTCACTAGGCCTTAACATGAGTATAGTATCTATCGCCGGCAAATCTATTCCCTCGTTGAATAAATCAACTGAGAAAATAATATCGATTTGGCCCTTTCTAAGATAAGATAATGCTTCATTCCTTCTGGTATCAGATTCACTATGAACTGATACTGCTTTAATCCCTTTCTTGTTAAAAAAATCGGCCATGAAATCTGAATGCTTTTGTGAGACGCAGAAGGCAAGGCTGCGTTGTTGTTTATACTTCATCCACTCCTTGATAACATGATCAGCGCGGGCTTTAGTTGCCAACTTATTAGATAATTCAGTAGGATCAAAACGACCACTCCGCCAAGGAATAGCCTGATAATTAACGCTCTTATCTGCGATACCATAATAATGGAAAGGACAAAGAATTCCTCTTTCTATTCCATCAAAAAGATCTCGCTGATATACCAAATTATTGTCACAAAAAACCAGAATATCTGCTCGATCTGTTCTATCTGGAGTTGCAGTTAACCCTAATAAAAAATTAGGTTCAAAATAACGTAGTAATTGTCTGTACATTCTTGCGGCCGCGTGGTGAAATTCATCCATAATTATGTAATCAAAATGATCTTTGGGGAAATTATTTAGATGCGTTGACTTACCAAGTGTTTGAATTGAAGCGAATAACATATCAACATCTGTTTCCCGCTCCTGTCCAGTATATCTTCCAACTTTCGAATCAGGGCGTAATCTTACAAAAGTCGATTCTGCTTGGTTAAGAATTTCTTCTCTGTGTGCTACAAATAGAACACGTTTAGCAGATAATTGTTTTGTATCAAAAGCTGATAACCATGTCTTTCCCATCCCAGTAGCCATAACTACTAAACCTCTTTTGAATCCATCATCCCTTGTATTATCAAGTTCTTTGAGAGCCTCTTTCTGAATATCAGTAGGTGTGGGGATTTCTATTTCCTCATCCGCCCCCGGAGAAGTGATAGGCTGTTTAGGCCTAAATCTGATTTTACTTTGATAATCGTCAATCCATTTATGTGTCAGTGTTATTGTGTTCTCATCTTTATATAGGACTTCAAATTTATTGCATATTTCTTCGAAGCGCTGTGGATTTTCTTTCCAATCCACACGCAAATTCCATTCTAGGCCAGTTAAAAGAGCACTTTTACTTAAGTTGCTTGAACCAACAAAAATTTCCCCCCCTAATTGGCTGTTTTGATTGTAGGTCGCAAATATATAAGCCTTCATGTGGAAACTTTGCGAATCTTTACTTTCAAATATTCTTACCTTAGCCCCCCCTTCCTTTAGAAGCATTAACTGCCTTAAAGCTTGGGGCTCGGTCACTCCCAAATAATCACCAGTCAGTATCCTCATGCTAACTTCACGTTCACAAGCCTCTTGTAGCGCATCCTTTATTAGTTCTAATCCAGTCATTCGGATAAAGGCTACTGCCATATCTATTTGAGTAGCATTATTTATTGCATTAATTAACTGAGGAAGAAAATGATCGTCTCCACCTGTAATTAAATGTTGCTGATTATTATTCATTCTTTTTCCACTTTTTGGATCAAAGTGCTAACCCAACTTTGCTTTTTCCCTCTAAGGATAGATTCTTCTTGCCATATTTCGATAATTTCATTATTTGGAATTGATTTCAAAAGATTAGTTAATGAATTTACAGTATGATTGTTAAAATAACGGCCTTTTTCATCTAAACTGATACTTTTTCCTTCCTTGAAAGAGGTAAATAAAATGCCACCAGGTTGTAAGGCATTTATTATTTTATTTAACACTACTTCCAATTGGCGTGGTGTAAAATGGAGAAGACTTGCACAGGCCCAAATACCATCAAATTCATTTTGATAGTTAATATCCTCCATTTTTTTATTTATTACATCTTGCCCTATATGCTTACTCGCTAATTCTGCAATATTTGCTGAATAATCTAGTGCAACCACTTGAAAACCCCTATTCATAAAATACTTGCTATCACGTCCAGATCCGCAGCCTAAATCTAGAATTCTACCATTCTCTGGTAGAAATTGAATGAACTTTTCAAGAGTGCTATCCATCAAGTTATTGACGGTTTCTTTGAAGTATTTATTTGAAGAATTTTCATAATAATTTTTAGTTGTACTTATAAAATGATCTTGCAATGCCTGGCCAATAGCATCATCAATAGTATCCCATTCTTCAGCCAATAGTTTTTCAGGAGGCAACCAATCCCCTCCCTGATCATTTAAGTTTTCTTCTAAATTTGTTACCCAGAAAACAATTATTTGAATAGTTTTGTAATTATAATTTTTTCTTTTTTCTGTAAGCAATTCTCCAATTTCTGTACTTAGACCAAATTGCTCTCGAAGTACTCTACCCAAACACTTCTTAGGAGTTTCCCCACCTTTTACATTTCCCACTGGAAATTTCCACTGCACCTTAGGATTTGTGCTACCCTTTTTGGGGATAACATAAATAAATCCATCACTATTTCTTTTGATAATCGCAGCAACTATTTTAATCAATATATTCCCCCCATAAATACTTACTTTTAAACAGATTATCAGCAAGATACTTTTTGTCAAGAATCGTTTAAATCATGAGCACGTTAATCCTAAAACAAACTTTGTCTTAAACTGTGAATCCCATTAGCTAAATTTAATAATTTACACAAATTTTAAATAATGATTAAATACTCATATCATGAAATTCTATGTAGGGGTTACCGACAATTCATGGTTCAAATACCTTGCCGAACGAAATCCGGATGAAGTGAATTTCTGGAGACCCAGCGGCAAATCGTTCGGTGCAATAAACACAGGATATCCTTTTCTTTTCAAACTTCACAGTCCTCTTAATTTCATTGCCGGTGGTGGCTTCTTTGTTAAATCGTTTAAACTTCCATTGTCTCTGGCATGGGATGCCTTCGGCAAAAATAATGGATCCGATAATATTTCACAACTAAGAAGCCTTATTAACAATCGTCGTTCTGAAAGTTCTTTTAACCCTGAGATAGGCTGCATCATTCTGAACCAACCATTTTTCTTGCCAAGAGATAAATGGATACCAGTCCCTGAAAATTGGAGCATGAATATTGTTGCCGGAAAAACTTATGATACTTCGGAAATATTCGGCAAAAGACTATGGGAACAGGTACAGAGCCGACTGCAGGAAATGTCCATCCCTGAGCAAGAATCATTAATAGCTGAAGAGGGTGGTCGTTATGGGAAAGATTATCTGAGAAAAGCGAGGCTTGGGCAGGGGGCTTTTCGAGTTCTTCTAACCGAAGCATATCAAAGATCCTGTGCTGTAACCGGAGAAAGAACTCTTCCAGTTCTTCAGGCGGCTCATATTAAACCGTTTTCTGAAAGTGGCCCCAATCAGATAAGTAACGGATTACTTCTAAGATCTGACCTCCATATTCTCTTTGATAATGGTTACATAACTATCACACCGGATTATCACATTGAAGTAAGCAAAAGAATAAAGGAAGAATTTGATAACGGCCGTGAATATTATCCCTTCCATGGACAAAAGCTAACTATCCTGCCGGAACATAAAGATGAACAACCTGGAGAAAAGTTCATCAACTGGCATAACGAAAACGTCTTCGTTTCCTAAAAAAATTTATCCATCATATATGTTTATAATGCAATGAGCTCTATTTTATATCCATTAAATTCTCTGGTTTGAAGAAACTGTTTCAGACAAATAGACTTAGATCATTTTAAACTGGAACTATCCCCCCCCACCATCTCCCTGAACTCCCCCATCGAGGTGCGTGAAGTTATCGTAAACCTCTTAACCCGCAGAACCGAATCCCCCGGATAG
>JAWODZ010000143.1:0-14650 GCA_046483025.1 bacterium | reverse complement strand
TTAATGGTAATTCCTCGCTCCTTCTCCTCAGGTGCATTATCTATCTCATCAAACTTCTTTACATCCGCCTGACCTTTATTCGATAAATACATGGTGATCGCAGCGGTTAAGGTCGTCTTGCCATGATCAACATGACCTATGGTGCCTATGTTAACATGCGGCTTTGTCCGCTGAAACTTCTCCTTTGCCATTATTGTTTACCTCCATCATTCATATTAAACAAATCCCTTGATTTTTTCTAATATCTTTTTGGATTCTTGTTCTGATAATTCCTGATAATGAGAAAACTGCATGGAATAAACAGCTCTTCCCTGAGTTAATGATCGTAAATCAGTTGCATATCCAAACATTTCACTTAATGGAATCTCTCCATTAATAACCTGAGCATCCTTGCGCGGATTCATACTTTTAATTTTGGCTCGTCGCGAATTCAAATCCCCTAAAACATCACCTAAATATTCCTCGGGCAACACTACTTCCAAATCCATCATTGGTTCCAGCAGTACAGATTCTCCCTTTTGCAAACCTTTTTGAAGAGCAATTGAACCAGCTGTATGAAACGACATTTCATTTGAATCTTCAGGATGAAAAGAACCATCTAATAAACTCACCTTAACATCTATTACCGGATATCCTGCTAAAATCCCGCTGTTCAATGCATGTTTTACACCTTTTTCCACAGGTTTAATAAATTCTTTTGGTATTACACCACCAATTATTTTATTTTCAAAAATAAATCCTGTACCCCGGGGAGTTGGTTCCAGTTGAATAACAACATGGCCATATTGTCCCTTACCACCGGTCTGCCGGATAAATCTGCCTTCAACTTTTACTGACTTGGTAATTGTTTCTTTATAAGCGACCTGTGGTTTCCCGACATTTGCTCCCACCTTAAAATCTTTAAGTAATTTTTCTGTAATAATGTCTAAATGTAACTCTCCCATCCCTGATATAATAGTCTGACCGGTTTCTTCATCCTCCCTTACAATAAAAGTGGGATCTTCAATCATTATTTTTCTTAAGGCTTCTGTCAAATCCTCCTGGTCTGCCTGAGTTTTTGGTTCAATGGCCACAGAAATAACTGGTTCAGGAAACTCCATGGATTCAAAAATTATGGGATGTTTTGTATCAGAGAGGGTATCCCCGGTTTTTGTATACCGGAATCCTATTGCAGCTACAATATCACCTGTATGTGCAGCTTCCAGGTCCTCTCTTTTATTGGCATGCATTTGCAATATACGGCCCAGCCGTTCTTTTCTGCCTTCTCTGGTATTTAATACATAGGTTCCTTTTCTGGCAATACCGGAATACACTCTAAAATAGGTTAAGGTTCCGGTATGAGGATCACTGGTTATCTTAAAGGCAAGTGCAGAAAAAGGCTCATTATCACTTGCTTTTCTTTTATCTGGGTTTCCTTTTTTAGGTTCTATCCCCTCAATCTCTTTTACTTCTTCAGGTGAAGGTAAATAATCAACAATGCTGTCAAGTAACTGCTGAACTCCGATATTCTTTAATGCAGCTCCGCACAATACGGGAACAACCTGTGTTTTTAAAGTTCCGGACCGTAATGCTTTCTTTATCTCAACATCTGACACGGATTCACCTTCAATATATTTTTCCATAACCTCGTCATCAAACTCAGCTATTTTCTCTAAAAGATCATGATGATAAAATTCTACTTCTTCCTGATATTTTTCCGGAATTTTATCTTCTACCCACACTTTCCCCAATTTGGATTGATCGAATATAAGAGTTTTTCTCCTGATCACATCAATAATTCCGGAAAATTTATCTCCTGCACTCATGGGTAACATAATAACCACAGGATTAGTACTGAGTCGTTCCTTCATCATTTTAAGTGTTCTCTTAAAATCAGCTCCTACTCGATCCATTTTATTTACAAAAGCAATCCGGGGAACCTGATATTTGTCCGCCTGTCTCCATACGGTTTCAGATTGAGGTTCAACCCCTCCAACACCGCAAAACACTGCAACTGAACCATCCAGAACTCTTAAGGAACGTTCAACCTCAACTGTAAAATCAACATGCCCCGGTGTATCTATAATATTTATACGATGATCTTTCCAAAAACAGGTAGTGGCCGCAGAAGTAATAGTAATTCCCCTTTTTTTCTCCTGATCCATCCAATCCATAGCTGCAGAACCCTCATGAACTTCACCCATTCTATGCAGCTTACCAGTATAATACAATATTCTTTCTGTAGTAGTAGTTTTACCGGCATCAATATGGGCCATTATCCCAATATTTCTGGTCGTATGTAATTTATATTTTCTTGTCATATACTTATCTCTAATACACCTAACTTACCATCTAAAATGAGCAAATGCTTTATTTGCCTCAGCCATTCTATGCACGTCTTCTCTTTTTTTGATTGAGGCTCCCTGTTTTTTGGATGCCTCTGATAGTTCACCGGCAAGTCTCTCAGCCATAGTCTTTTCAGATCTGGCCTTGGCATAATTGATAACCCATCTGAAAGCAAGTGCCTGTTTCCTGGAAGGATTGATTTCTACCGGTACCTGGTAGGTTGCTCCGCCCACCCGCCTGGATTTAACTTCCAATATAGGCTTAACATTATCAATTGCCTGTAAAAACACCTCGATCCCTTTATTTTTAGTTTGCTTTTCAATTAGATCTAAAGCAGAATAAAATATTTGTTCAGCTATGCTTCTCTTGCCTTTCTGCATTAATCCATTAATAAATTTGGTTACAACTTCATTATTATACACAGGATCCGGATAAACTTTTCTTTTCTGCGCTCTTCTTCTTCTTGACATCTAATCTCTCCCTCTACTACTTTCGCTTTTTTCCATATTTTGATCTTCCTTGTTTTCTGTCATCCACACCACTGGTATCATAGGTACCCCGGACAATATGATATCGTACACCTGGAAGATCTTTCACTCTCCCTCCGCGGATCAAAACAATCGAATGCTCCTGGAGATTATGCCCTTCTCCCGGGATATATGCCGTAACCTCAAAACCATTGGTCAACCGTACTCGGGCAACTTTACGTAAAGCAGAATTTGGTTTTTTGGGAGTGGTTGTATAAACACGTGTACACACCCCTCTTTTTTGAGGACAATTTATGAGCGCGCGTGATTTTGTCTTCTTTTTTACTTTCTTTCTACCTTTTCTTACTAATTGATTTAATGTGGGCAACTGCTCCTCCTCATTACATCTATTTGATAATTTTAGTATCTTCTACAATTTCATTTTCTTCTTTAGGCCAGACTTTTAAATCACGGAATTGTCTGTTTCCTGTACCTGCGGGAATAAGATTTCCCATAATGATATTCTCTTTAGGACCTTTTAATCTGTCAACACTTCCTCGAATAGCTGCATTGGTTAATACTTTGGTTGTTTCCTGAAATGAAGCAGCAGAAACAAAAGATTCTGTACCCAGGGATGCCTTGGTAATTCCTAAAAGAATTGGCTCAAAAGTAGCAGGTCTGGCAGCTCTAAAAACAGCTGGTTGATTATCATTTTCTTCCAACTTGCTGTTGATGTTCACTACTTCATGTTTATCAATAACTGAATTCTCTTTAAACTCTGAATCTCCTGCATCTTCAATCACCACTTTATTGAGGATCTTTTCATTTTCTGCCAGAAAATGATATCTGTCAATAACTTCTTTCTCTAAAAATCCGGTGTCTCCGGGATTTTCAATCATCACCTTGCTTAACATCTGTCTGACAATAACCTCAATATGTTTGTCATTGATTCTAACCCCCTGAAGTCTGTATACTTCCTGTATTTCATTTACCAAATATCCCTGTACTCTGTTTGCGCCCAGAATTGACAGTATATCATGAGGTGCCACTGACCCCTCGGTTAATTTTTCTCCTGCTTTAACATAATCACCCTCATGAACAAGCAAATGCTTGCCATAGGGAATTATATATGATTTTTTCTCTTCTCCATCCGGTGATAAAACTGTTATCTTTCGTACCCCTTTTTTAACTATTCCTATACTTATAGTCCCATCAATTTCACTGACCACAGCTCTGTTTTTAGGTTTTCTCGCTTCAAACAGCTCTGCAACTCTTGGTAATCCACCAGTAATATCTCTGGTTTTGCTTATCTCTCGGGGTATTTTTACCAGAGCAGTACCAGCTTTTATCTTCTGCCCATCTTTGACCATTATATTTGCCTGCATAGGGATCACATAAGAAGATAACTTTTTACCTTTACTATCTATAATAGAAATATGAGGGCTGACTTTTTTATCCTTGGATTCAATAATCACTTTTCTTCTCTGTCCAGTGGTTTCATCTACTTCTTCTCTGAAGGTTACATTCTCTATAATATCAACAAACTGAACGATACCATCGTTATTGGCTAGAATAGTATCTGAATATGAATCCCATCTGAACAGCTGCTGGCCTTTTTTTACTTTATCATCTTCGGAAACAAGAATTTCTGCTGCATACGGAATAGTAAAACTGCCCACTTCTCTGTTATCTTCATCAATAATTTTTAATTGTCCGTTACGCCTCAAAGAAACTTTGCTTCCATCTTCTCTGGTAGCAACATCCATATTCTCAAATTTAACTATACCTTCACCTTTGGAAACAGCTTCCGATTCTATAGCAATCCTGCTCGCTGTTCCTCCAATATGAAAGGTTCTGAGAGTAAGCTGTGTACCCGGTTCACCTATAGACTGAGCAGCCATAACTCCAACTGCCTCTCCTATGACAACTTTTTTACCGTTAGCCATATTTCTTCCATAACAATTAGCACATACTCCCCTGGGTGCTTCACAGGTCAATACTGACCGTATCCCCACTTCACTTACCCCTTTTGAAGCGATGAGCTCCGCTTCTTCTTCATTAATGAGTACACCGGCTTTAACAATAACCTCACCAGTTTGAGGATCGTATACATCCTCTGAGGTTACTCGGCCTAATATTCTATCATGCAGCGGCTCAATAATTTCTTCCCCATCCTTTAAATCACCAATATACTGACCCATAATTGTCCCACAATCTTCCATAGAGATTATAACATCATGAGCAACATCAACCAATCGTCTGGTTAAATATCCGGCATCTGCCGTTTTTAAAGCTGTATCTGCCAGTCCTTTTCGAGCTCCATGAGTTGATATAAAATATTCCAATACTGACAAGCCTTCTCTGAAATTTGCTGTAATAGGAGATTCAATTATTTCTCCGGTTCCACCGGTAAGTTTTTTCTGTGGTTTTGCCATTAATCCCCGCATCCCAGCCAATTGTCGTATTTGTTCTCTGCTTCCCCGGGCTCCTGAATCTGCCATTATGTATATTGGATTTAACCCATCCATTGATTCACGTAATTCACTGAATAATAACTCTGTTAACTGATTGGTGGCCCGAGTCCAGACATCAATAACTTTATTATAACGCTCCCCGTCTGTAATTATTCCTTTTTCATACCATCCTCTGATCTTATCCACCTCATCATATGACTTTTTTACCAATTTCTGTTTTTTATCAGGAATCATTACATCTTCTAATCCGATGGTTACCCCACCCTTCATGGCGTATTTAAAGCCCAATTCCTTTAACTCATCTAAAAATTGTACTGCTCTGCTATTCCCGCATTTTCTGTAGCAATCATAAACAATACTCTCCATGCGTTTTTTAGTCAGCAGTTCATTAATAAATCCTAATTTATCAGGAACAATATCATTGAACAGCACTCTACCAGTTGTTGTATCAACAAGTTCCTGATTAATTTTAACTTTGATTTTAGAATGCAGATCTATTTTTTTATCATTGTATGCAACAATTACTTCCTGGGGGCCAAAAAATATCTTGCCTTCACCCCGGCCTCCATTTAATGCTTTGGAAAGATAATAGCAGCCCAGTACAATATCCTGACTTGGTATGGCCAAAGGTTTACCATTCGCCGGGGATAAAATATTATTTGAAGAAAGCATTAAAACAGAAGCCTCTACCTGTGCTTTGACTGATAATGGTAAGTGTACAGCCATCTGATCACCATCAAAATCTGCATTAAAAGCAGCACAGACCAGTGGATGTATTGATATAGCTTTCCCTTCAATCAGGATTGGTTCAAAAGCTTGTATTCCTAAACGATGCAGAGTAGGAGCCCGATTTAATAATATTGGATGCCCTTCGATTAAATCCTCCAGAATACCCCAAACTTCCTCACCCTTTTTTTCAACCACTTTTTTGGCGGATTTCACAGTCTTAACATACCCTCTGATTACCAGCTGACGAATCACAAAAGGTTTAAATAGTTCCAAGGCCATCTCTTTTGGCAGCCCGCATTGATGCATCTTTAACTCTGGACCAACAACAATTACAGATCTTCCTGAGTAATCAATTCGTTTTCCCAGAAGATTCTGACGAAATCTACCCTGTTTCCCTTTAAGCATATCCGAAAGTGATTTAAGGGGCCGGTTGCTATCACCTCTGACTGCAGCACGCCTTTTCCCGTTATTGAATAATGAATCCACAGCTTCCTGAAGCATACGTTTTTCATTTCTTAAAATCACCTCAGGGGCTTTTATTTCCATCAGTTTCTTGAGTCGATTGTTTCTTATAATCACCCGTCTATATAAATCGTTTAAATCAGAAGCTGCAAACCTGCCTCCTTCCAGAGGTACAAGGGGTCTAAGTTCAGGTGGAATCACCGGAATGATTGACATTACCATCCATTCAGGTTTATTTGGTTTCTCATTTTCGGTTTGCCGGAATGCCTCTATCACCTTTAATCTTTTAAGAGCATTTTTCTTCTTTTGCTTTGATTTTCCCTCTTTTGCTACTTGACGTAATTCCAGTGATAAGGCCTCAATATCTACTTTTGATAATAAATCCCGTATAGCCTCTCCACCCATCTTGGCAACAAACTCCCCCTTAGTATCATCAGATTTACTCACTACATTTTCATCAATTCCCTCTTGTGTGCTATTCGACTGACCCAAATTTTCCAGTACGCCAAAATATTCTTCCTCTGTTAAAAGATCTCCTCTTTCTAAACCGCTATTGCCTGGTTCAATCACAACATAATTCTCGTAGTAGATAATTCTTTCAAGACCCTTTGTAGTTATATTTAAGATATAGCCTATTTTGGAAGGGACTGACCTAAAATACCATATGTGAACTATGGGAACAGCCAGTGTGATATGTCCCATCCTTTCCCGACGAACCGCTTTGGTAGTGACTTCCACTCCACATCGATCACAAATTATTCCTTTGTATCTAATTCTTTTATATTTCCCACAATGACATTCATAATCCTTAACCGGCCCGAATATCTTTTCACAAAACAAACCGTCTTTTTCCGGTTTATAAGAACGATAATTCACGGTTTCAGGCTTTAAAACCTCACCATGACTCCAGCTTAAAATTGTATCCGGAGAAGCGAGATTAATTAACATCTCTGAATAATATTTTTCTTTTCTGCCTTTAACCACGCGTTAATACTCCTTTATGAATATTATTAATTCATAAGTATTTATATTTCTAACGCAACTCAACATCCAACCCAAGCCCCATCAACTCTTTTAATAATACATTAAAAGACTCAGGAATACCGGGTTCAGGAAGACTCTCACCCTTAACAATAGCTTCATAGGTTTTTGCTCTCCCCCTTACATCATCCGATTTAACAGTAAGTATTTCCCGTAAACTATGAGCTGCACCATATGCCTCTAAGGCCCACACTTCCATCTCACCAAACCTCTGGCCTCCAAACTGGGCTTTACCTCCCAAGGGTTGCTGAGTAACCAATGAATAGGGACCGATGGAACGTGCATGTATTTTATCCTCAGCCAAATGAGATAATTTATTCATATAAATATATCCGACAGTAACCCGGTGATCAAATTCCACTCCTGTTCTTCCATCACAAAGAACTGATTTCCCATCAACAGGCAAACCAGCCTTTTCAAGTTCCGCTATAACCTCTGCTTCGGTTGCCCCATTAAAAACAGGTGTGGAATAATACAAACCAAGTTTTTTTGCTGCCCAGCCTAAAATAGTTTCCATTATCTGGCCTAAATTCATTCTGGACGGTACTCCCAGAGGATTTAATAAAATATCTATTGGTGTGCCATCCGGAAGATACGGCATATCTTCTGCCGGAACCACTTTAGCAATAACTCCCTTATTGCCATGCCGGCCAGCCATTTTATCACCGACCTGTAACTTTCTTTTTCTGGCAATATACACCTTAACCAACTTAATAATACCCGGAGGCAATTCATCCCCAACTATTACTTTTTCTTTTTTTCTCTCAAATTTATTATTAATATCTTTTATTACTGCATGATAGCGATGAAATATTTCATTGACTGCTTTATCTGTTTTGGTATCTTTAAGTACTAGAGGAAAAGATCTGTCCATTGTATCAAAATCAATTTTATCTAAAGCTTTTTCAGTGATTTTTGCATTTTTACGTAAAATAATTTTTTGATATTCTGCTTCCCGTATGCCGGCAGAAGTCTTTCCTTTTAATAAGGATTTTAGTTTCTCATCTCTGAATGATTTTACTTTTGCTTTTTCTCTTTCTGCCTGCTTATCATATTCTTTAATAATCTGATTATCTTTTTTCTTGGTCTCGGAATCTCTTTTCTTTAAAGAAAATACTTTTGTATCGATTACTACTCCATCCATTCCTGATGAAGCTCTTAAGGAAGCATCTTTTACATCTCCTGCCTTTTCTCCAAAAATAGCTTTTAAAAGTTTTTCTTCAGGAGTTGGTTCAGTTTCACCCTTGGGGGTTACTTTTCCGACTAAAATATCACCAGATCTCACTCTGGCTCCTATTCGTATAATTCCATCTTCACTTAAATCTTTGGTTGCTTCTTCTGAAACATTGGGGATCTCTCTCGTTAACTCTTCTTCTCCCCGTTTTGTATCCCTTACCTGAAGTTCATACTCTTCTATATGTATGGAAGTGTAAATATCCTCCTGAACAACTCTTTCACTGATCACTATTGCGTCTTCAAAATTATATCCCTTCCAGGACAGAAATGCTACCAGCACATTCCTTCCCAAGGCTAATTCTCCCCTGTCTGTAGCACATCCATCTGCAATAACATCCCCTTTTTTAACCACATCTCCCTCTTCAACCAGTGGATTTTGATTGATCATGGTATCCTGATTGGTCCGGAGAAATTTTGTTAAGGTATATACTTTTTCCTGCATGAAATCAAAATCAATGGATTTTTTCTTTGTATCCACTTTTTTTGTGATAACAATTTCATCACCACTCACTTTTTTTACCACCCCATCAATATCAGAAATTAACAACGATTTGGAATCCACCGCTATTTTTCTCTCCATTCCTGTTCCTACAAAAGGTGCTTCTGGTTGCAAAAGAGGTACTCCCTGACGCTGCATATTGGAACCCATCAAGGCTCGATTGGCGTCATCATGTTCTAAAAAGGGTATAAGAGCCGCAGCCGCACTCACAATTTGATTGGGAGAAACATCCATATAATGAACCTGATCAGGTTTTACTATAGGAAATTCACCTCTATATCGAGCTTTTACTCTTTCGCTTAAGAAATTTCCTTTTTTATCTACAGGCGTATTTACCTGGGCAATTATATAGCTCTCTTCATCCTCTGCATTCAAATATTCAATCTTTTTCGTTGCCTTACCTTTGTCCACTTTTTGATAAGGAGTCTCTAAGAAACCAAATTGATTCACCCTGGCATAGGTTGCTATAGATGATATTAACCCTATATTGGGTCCTTCAGGAGTTTCAATGGGGCAGAGACGGCCATAATGTGAATAATGGACATCTCTTACTTCGAATCCGGCTCTTTCTCTGGTTAAACCACCTGGCCCTAAAGCAGACAACCGTCTTTTATGGGTCATTTCAGCTAAGGGATTAGTCTGATCCATAAATTGAGATAACTGACTGGTACCGAAAAAAGAATTTATTACTGACATTACAGCTCGGGCATTCACTAAATCCTGAGGGGTCATATGCTCACTGTCGCCAATATTTAACCGTTCTTTTATGGTTCTTGCCATGCGGGAGACACCAATCGCAACCTGTTCAGAAAACTGCTCTCCAATAGTTTTTACTCTTCTATTTCCCAGATGGTCAATATCATCCGCATTTCTTTTTCCCCCACGTAAATCTAACAAATACTGTATGATATAGGTTATGTCATCTCTGGTCAATACCCGTTTGCTTTCATCAACATCAACTCCCAGTTTTTTATTGATTCTATGTCGGCCCACGATTCCAATATCATACCTGTTGGAGCTAAAGAATAACCGTTCAATCATGGATCTGGCAGTATCAATATCTGGTGGTTCTCCGGATCTGAGTTGATGGTAGACATATTCAATAGCTTCTTTTTCAGCATCAATATTGTCTTTAATAAAGGTGTTCTTGATAACCTCCACTCCGCTTAACTCTTCTTCTTCTCTATAAAATTTTACTTTAGAAACACCCAATTCTTTTAACTTATCAAATGCATCCTTATCAAATATATCACCTGTTTCAAATAACAGTTCTCCGGTTTCATTATCAACTACACCTACTTCTTCACTATCAAAAAATAAATGCTTTCCGAAATGATCCTTAATATTTTTTTCATCATCTAAAGAAACTTCATCAATCATGTTAAATAATCGTAAAATCTCTTCATCTGTAGCACATCCCAGAGCACGCAAAAGTACTGTTGCAGGAAACTTTCTTCCCTGATCAATATACACATACAGCACATCATTAATATCAATACTGAATTCCAGCCATGAACCTCTGAATGGTATCACTCTGGCTGAAAAACTTCTACTTCCATTAGGATGTACTTTTTCATCAAAAAACACCCCTGGAGAACGATGTAACTGATTGACAATGATTCTTTCAGCACCATTAATTATAAAAGTCCCTTTCTCTGTCATATAGGGAAAATTACCCAGATACACCACCTGCTCTAAAGTGTCAATATAATCAGATTTTTTACTATACTTATCCTTAATCGATAATCTCATCTTCATTTTTAGAGGTACAGAATAGGTTACTCCTCTATTACGACATTCTGTTACACCGTATTTGGGAACATCTACATAATATTCAACAAACTCCAGTATATAATTTTCCCTTGAATCAGTAATAGGAAATACTTTTTCAAATACTTCTTGTAGTCCCTGAGATTTTCGTTTTTCCGGTTTCACATCATCCTGCAAAAAACCTTTAAAGGATTTTAACTGGATATCCAGTAAATCCGGTATATCAACAACTGAAGATATCTTTGCAAAAGTTTTTCTTTTAATTAACTCTTTTCTCAAAAAAATTGCCCTCCTTAAAGCAAGAAAAACTAACTTAATTCAACCTGGGCTCCTACCTCTTCCAATTGTTTTTTAACATCTTCTGCTTCATCTTTATCCACGCCCTCTTTAACCACTCCCTTAGGTGCTGATTCAACTAATTCTTTGGCTTCTTTTAATCCAAGCCCGGTAATTGCACGCACTACTTTAATTACCTGAATTTTACTTGATCCAAAAGATTTTAATACTACATTAAAATCAGTCTTTTCTTCTGTTCCACCTTCTGCAGATGCTCCTCCAGCAACAGGTGCAGCAGCTACCGGAGCTGCAGCAGTAACCCCGAATTCCTCTTCAAGTGCTTGTACTAACTCTGCTAATTCAAGAACCTTCAGCTTTTTAATGGAATCAAGAATTTTTTCAACATTTTTGGATGTCTGTTTTTCTTCTGAAGCTTGTTTTGTTTCTTCAGCTTTCTTTTCCTCGGCCATTATTCCCTCCGAAATTACATCTTATTTTCTAATTTAAGGTTATTCTTTTTCTTTTTTTTCTTTTACTGAAACTAATGTTCTTACTAATTTTAATAGTATACCATTCAAATTGCCCACTAAGCCCTGTAAAGGAGAATTCACACCTCTTACTAATTGTGTGTACATTTCATTCTTTGAAGGTAAGTTTGCAATCTCTTTTACTTTAGCCGGACCGTAAAAATTACCTTCAAAAATTGACATTTTGATCGTTGGCTTTTCTGCTTTTTTTGCAAATTCACTGATGATACGGGCTGGGGCTGAAGCATCTTCGTAACTAAAGGCAATTGCAGACGGCCCTTGCAGATACTCTACCATTTCATTATACCCAACTTCCCGGGCAGCTATCTTTGCTAATGTATTTTTAATCACCCTATAGCCTACAGAAGATTCTCTACACTTATGCCGCAATTCTGTCATCTGAGCCACATTCAGCCCTTTATAATCAGTTATAAATATACCTTGTGCTTTTTTAAAAACCTCACTTACTTCTTTTATTACGGCTTCTTTTTCTGGTGTTGGCATAATGATCCTTTGATTAAATAATACAATATCTTTAATTTATTTCCTTATCAGGGATGAACTATCCAATTTTATTCCCGGTCCCATGGTTGATGATAAGGTTATTCCCTTTAAATACAGACCCTTTGCTGATGCCGGACGGAGACGCATAACTTCCTGCATAAGTGCTTTGAGATTATCAATTAACTGTTGCGCTGTAAAAGAACATTTACCTGCCACAGTATGGATTATTCCATACTTATCAACCCGAAATTCAATTCTCCCTGCTTTTAACTGTTTAACTGCCTGCGAAATATCATTGGTGACAGTTCCAGCTTTAGGATTAGGCATCAGTCCTTTTGGCCCTAAAAATTTCCCTAACTTACCAACATCTTTCATCACATCAGGGGTTGCTACAACCACATCTGTTTCACACCATCCTTTTTGGATTTTCTCAATATATTCATCTAGGCCTACCATATCAGCACCTGCTTCCTTGGCCTCTTTATCTTTGGGAGGTTTACAAAAAACAAGAACTTTAACTTCTTTGCCGGTTCCATGAGGCAGTGCAACTGTTCCCCTGACCATCTGGTCGGATTTTTTGGGCTCTACCCCTAAGTTTATAGAAACTTCAACTGTCTCGTCGAATTTTGAGGATTTCTGCTTTTTAAGAATATCTACTCCCTCATTTACACTATATAATTTATTGGGTTCAATACTCTTTAAATTCAATTTATATTTTTTACTTTTCTTCATAAATATCTACCTTATACTTCAACAATTAGGCCCATACTCCTGGCAGTACCTTCAATAATACGTATAGCCATTTCTTCATCATTTGCATTTAAATCAACCATCTTCGCTTTTGCAATCTCTCTGACCTGTTCTCGTTTCACCTTACCTACTTTCTCTTTATTGGGCATTCCTGAACCTTTTTCAATTTTAGCTGCTTTTTTTAACAGTACTGCAGCAGGAGGTGTTTTGGTAACAAAAGAAAATGACCTGTCTGCATAAATAGTAATGATTACAGGAATAATCAGCCCCTGCTTTTCCTGTGTTTTAGCATTAAATGCTTTACAGAATTCCATAATATTAACACCATGCTGGCCTAATGCAGGTCCGACCGGAGGCGAAGGATTTGCCTGACCTCCGGGGATTTGCAGTTTTACTTCACTCATAATTTTTTTTGCCATAACTTACCCTACTCGTTAAAACACATTACTTTTCTAAATCAACCTGTAAAAAATTTAATTCAACCGGAGTGGAACGTCCAAAAATACTTACCATTACTTTCAACTTTTTTCTTTCTTTGTTTACCTCTTCTACTACCCCGGAAAAATCTGAAAAAGGACCATCAATTACTTTTACCACATCGCCTTTCCGATAAGGAACTTCAACCACTTCCTCATCTTTGCGATCTTCAACCCTTCCAAGTATACGATTTATTTCTTTTTCGGACAAAGGACTGGGTTTGTTTTTTGGTCCTACAAAATTTGTAACTCCTGGTGCATTGAGCACCAGATTTTGTGAATCCCCATCTAATTCCATATCAACAAGCATATACCCAGGGAAAAAAACTCTGTTCCTCACTCTTTTCTTCCCTCCTCTCATCTCAACAACATCTTCCGAAGGTATTAAAACTTTTTTGATTTTATCCTCTATTCCAGTTCTTTTGATTTCACTTTCTATATACTTTTTTATCTTCTTCTCATGACCAGAATACACATGTATTGCATACCACTTAGACAAAAAACCCCCTCCTAAAAAACAAACTCAAATAAGCGATTTAACATATAATCGGATATAAACATAAAAAGAGAAAGTAAAACGCATAATACAATAACCACAGCAATAGACCCATACAGTTCTTCCCGTGAAGGCCATATAACCTTGGACACTTCTTGTTGAACTTCATTAAAAAATTTTATTATCTTTTGCATAGTATTTACTCTCTTTATTATAAGCAGGCCTGGGAGGATTTGAACCCCCAACCCCCGGATTTGGAGTCCGGTGCACTAGCCAATTGTGCTACAGGCCTTTACTATATTAATTTTCTTATCACTATCTTGTCTCTTTATGGTCTGTCCGCTTATCACAAAATGGACAATATTTTTTATATTCCACTCTTTTGGTGTGTATCTTCTTATTCTTTGTTGTAGTATAATTGCGATGTTTGCAATCTTTGCATTCAAGTGTAATTATATCTCTCATTGTTAACTCAATTTTACTATGCTATGCTATTCAATAATTTTACCAACCACACCGGCACCAACAGTTCTACCACCTTCTCGAATGGCAAAACGAAGACCCTGCTCCATTGCAATGGGCTCTATTAACTCCACAGCCATATCTATATTATCACCA
>JAWODZ010000043.1:0-6206 GCA_046483025.1 bacterium | reverse complement strand
TAATATTTTAAATACCGATGATGTCATTACTGCCACTATTACAGATAATGATGCTAATATTAAAGCAGCAGAATATTTTGTAGATGTAATCGGTGTTGCAGGTGAAGGGCGGGTTATGAACCCGGTAGATGATGATTTTGATTCTCCCACAGAAGATGTAACAGCACCGCTATCCATTGCTGATCTGTCAGAAGGGCAGCATACAGTGTATATTCACGGACAGAATGTATCGGGTAAATGGGGTAAATTTGTATCTCTGAACTTTATTGTAGACCGCATTGCACCCACCATAGAAAATGTCCACATAGTCTATCCGGAAGATCAGACAGCTGCTCATAATGGTCAATGGATAATTATTTCCGCTTTGATAAAAGAAGCAACAACGCAGCTGGATTCCACAAGTCTGCTTTTAAGGTCTGCTTTGGTCGATGCCAATTCTGCATCAGGGTATATAATGGTGGATAACGGAGAAAAAGGTGATGCAGTATCCAATGACGGTATCTTTACTGCCCGTCTGAAAGTTACCACCACTGAGACTGATACATTTACATTTACTATTGATGCAGCGGACATTGTGCCCAACAACAGGCAGATTACAGGGAAAGTGGTTATTGATAATATCAAGCCTTCCATTTCCATCAGTGTTCTGCCAGTACTTGTCAACGGAGAGATCTATGTACCGGAAGTGCTGGTGGAAGGAAGTTACTATGATATACCTGATTCCAGCGGTGTGCGGCAGATTATCCTTGAGGTAAAGAATGCTGAAACCGATAATATAAATACTTCTCCGGTTATTATACCACCAAATACGGAGAGAGAGTTTGCCCGTAATGTACGGTTAGTGGAGGGGCAGAATACCATACACGCCGAAATTACTGACAGAGCCGGAAATGTAGGTGAGGATTTTATTATTCTGACCTATATCAATCCTGCCTATACCGAATATGTGGATGGTGAAGGCGGTACTGTACAGTCACCGGACGGAACCACAGTGGAAATTCCTCCCGGAGCATTGCTCTCAGAGCAGGCTATTACTATTAATACTGTTAATACTGATGATCTGCCTGATCCCCTAAAAGGGATTTCACTTATGAAAACTGCACATCAGTTCGGTCCTGAAGGATTGGTGTTTCATAAACCAGTTACTATCACCCTGATCTATAATCATCTGGATCTGGATGTTGACCAGGATATGGTAGATGATTTTGATGAATCCCGGCTTCAGGTATATTATCTGGATGGCAATGAGTGGATAAGAAATACAGCTGATGCGCGGGATGATATCAATAATACTGTTACCTTTACCACCAACCATTTTTCAATTTATGCTTTGGGTAATGATGACAGAGAAGCAGCATTTAAATTTTACTGGACCCAGAATCCTTTTAATCCTGATGATGGGACAACTGCAGTTATCGAATTATCAGAACCCGGGGAAATTACTCTGAATATATATGATCTTTCCGGAAATCTGGTACGGACTCTTATAGAAAACGAACCTGTCAGTTTTTCCACTGAAAGAAGATGGGACGGATTAAACGACTTTGACCGGTTTGTGGGCAGTGGAATTTACATCTATGTATTTGAATTCACTGATGAACTGGGTGATAAGACAATTATTAAAAAACCTATAGGCATAGTTAAGTAGAGGATACAGTCATGAATAAACATATTATTTTTCATATAATCTTAATTTTCTTACTGGGCGTATCAGTAACGTCTGCTCAGACTGATCTCCAGATAGGTGCCCGGCCTCAGGGTATGGGCGGTGCCTATGTTGCCCTGGCATATGATGCTGATGCCGTTTACTGGAATCCGGCAGGTTTGAGTTTTATTTACGGCGGGGATATTCGCTTTATGCACTGGACTTTTGAAGAGATCAGTCAGATTATGGTTGATTATCTGGCTGTATCATATCCTTTTTACAAGGGCGGAGTAGGTTTTTCCTGGATCCGACAGGGAGCTGAGTTGGAACAAGGAAGACTTGGTGAAAAAAGTATTATGAGTGAGAACAGTTTTTTGCTTTCTTACGGACTCAGATTATCCAATCGTATCTCAATAGGTACCAGTCTGAACCGCAGAGTTATTTATTCTCAGGAGGGAAGCGGAGCAGGTATCGGATTTGATTTCGGAACGCTGATTTCTTTAGTGCCGGACTTATGGACCCTTGGTGTTGTAGCGAAAAATGTAGCTGCAAACATGAAGAATGAATCCCTTGATCCAAATTTATATTTTGGAACAGCTTTTCAATTTGGCACTTATGACAATACCCATAATTTTACTCTGGCAGCAGACATCAATACAATGAAGGATGTTGATGGTGTAGAAGGAACCAGTTTGAAATATGCAACTGGTTTGGAATATATGCTGAGATTGAATACATTTTCTTTTGCTGTCCGGGGTGGTATGGGCACTAAGAACTATGCATTGGGTTTTGGAATGGGTATTAATAATATATGTATTGATTATGCGTATGTAATGATGCGTGAAAATACGATCGGCAACTCTCATAAAATTGGTCTTTCATTTAAATTCGGACAGACGGGTGCTCCTGAAAAAGCAGTGCGTCGGAAGGAAAAGCCTTCCGAACCTTCAGAGACCGGAAAAGCATTTAAATTACAAGGTCAGCAGGTTGATGACAGAATTGTTCTGAAATGGAATACAGTAAAAGGGAGTCAGGGATATCATATATTCGGAAGAATTACTGGTCAGGACTGGAAAAGGCTTTCAAAAAAACTTGTTCAGTCTACCGGTATTGCACTTCCGTTAAGCAGTAAAGGGAAGAATGTAAAGCTGGAATTAAAGGTACGGGCGGTTGCAAACGGCAATTATATTGCTGAATCTAATTCAGTGACGTTTAATTAGGATTTTTTATTAAAACGAGAGATTATGTGCCCGGCACTTACAAAGTGTCGGGCACTTTTTTTTACCATGGATTCACCCCGTTGGATAAACTTATTTCTAAACATAAATCTTGAACTGTCCAAAATATCCCACGGGGTGAACATGGATTGACACGGATGTGCGCAGCCGGATTTTTGATGCAAGAAGTTGCTCTTATGACTGTGCACATTACCTGATCCGTCACCCTGACAGGATCTACACTACAGACCCTGTCAGGGTGAATTAGGTTCGCTCAGGATAACGTCTTCGCTCGTTCTGGTCGCTCTGAATGACATTTCGGTATGATTGGCTGAGTAAACTGTAAACTTTTTTTAGAACGATACCTGTTCTCCATTCTCGCTTTTCCTTTTCTCCTTTTCTCCCTTCTCAATTTTTTTTTCGTATGATTACTGATGAAGTAAGTACTTATACAAGTTTGATCAGTTTGGTTATTGAAATTTGGAATTTGGGTATTATTTGTTTTTTGGTGCTTGGGATTTGGGGTTTTTTTCGTACCTACTCTCTGACGAAGCACAAAGCATCTTCTTTGTCAGCGTTTTCATGCTCAATATATGAGCCGTAACCCCAATTGCTACGAGCAGTAATAAAATACGGAGCGGCCAAGAAGAGATAACACCAAAGGCTGTATATCCAATCGTTCCCCACAGTAAAGCCAAGGTTGCGATCTTTGTTTTTCTGGTAATAGCGTTATACTCCCTGTAGTTCCGGATATAAGGACCAAACCATTTATGTGTGATAAGCCATTTGTATAATCGATCTGAGCTTCGCACAAAGCAAGCAGCTGCCAGTAAAAGTAATGGGGTAGTGGGAAGCAGAGGGAGGAAAATGCCAATAATGGCCAGCCCAACCGAAAGCACCCCAATTGATACAAGTATGTATTTTTGAACAGATGTTTTAATCATTATTTGTGCGAAACTCCCTTATAAACTTACTGAATTCAGAAAGGCTGCTCAATGATATTTGGATCTGGACTAACCTAAAAATAAAATTTTAACGCAAAGTTCGCAGAGAATGCAAAGTGATAATTTTATAATTATTAAATATTTACATTCTTTGTGGTAATCTCCGCGATCTCTGCGTTTAAAATATTTTCATACTTTTTAAATAACTCCGAGCGTTCATGATAAATTTTATCATATACTTATTAATGAGGCATATCAATCTGCTTTTTAATTGCATGAAACAGTTCTTCCGGCTTTTGCGAACCGATGAGAATGCGTTTACCGTTGTACAATTCCAATTGTACACCCTTATTACCGCTCATATTGTATGCCGTGCCTTGATGTCCCTTACGGATCCCCCAGCCGCCATATTCGGGAATGGGCTTGTATTTTCGTACTTCATAGGATTTCAGTGTTGCTAAATCGATCCGGCGAGGAGTTAGGTGGAATGGGAACAGCTGAATATAGATCCCGTTATTTCGCACTTCTGTAGTCAGCTTGGTGAAAGGTAAAAATAGGGGAAATATAATGCCAAAAACTACCCAGAGAATAATTTGAACAATATCAGGAGCCGGATTTGTTCCAAAATCTCCTTTCAGTACAATTTGCTCCACAAACGCATACCAGCTGATTCCTGCAATAATAATTATGATCAGCCAGATCCAGAATTGTCTGAGCTTTTGTTCTTCCCGAAAAAATGAGGTCGTCTCATTCATTTCATTCATATACTGTTTACTCCTTTATCGCTAAATAATGCAATTGTTAATGCTTTGATATCTTTGTTTTCTTTTATGGCCTGTTTAATATATTCTCGTTTATCATTAATGAATTCAATGTTATCAATATGCTCAGCAGCGTATGTTTTGGTGGTTATTACGAATAGCAGGATTAATACACAACTTTTAAGAATAGCTTTCATATTATCCCCTTAAATAAATTTAAAGTCTGAATCTCCCGTATTCACTTAACTGCTTATGTCCAACAATTTGACAGTTTATTCAGGATTTATTTTAGTTGTCGAGGCCCCATGAATCATTGCAACCGTTCATTCTTGAGTCCATGAATCAGTATCAACGGCAGGAAGTGTTCCTGGTTTGCGGCGGAAATCAGGATACCCCATCATGTCAATATACCGCAGCAAGGCACCATAATGAAGATACTTCTTGATTTTTCTATACCTCTTATGCACCTTGTTCCGTTTCTTCTTTTTTTTCTTTTTGCTGTCTCGTCTGTGAGGAAATGGCATGTCCGGTATATCGCATCCCAGAAAATTACACAAAGGGTCCCATTCGTCTCCTTTAGTGAGATCGATTTCAAGCAGATCATCCGGACGGTTACGGAAATACTCCCGGACACCTTGAATATGTTGCTTATAGATACTAATGGTATTTTCTTTCTCAGCACTTATGAGTCCCTTGCCTCGTCCGTAGATCCATTCGTGCAGAGGCGGACTTGAGCGGGGAAGACGAAAATACCGTTTTACACTCCTGAACCATGATTCTGGATCTCTGTATGTGAGAATGAATTTACATCCGGGTACCATGCGGTCGATCTGTCGGTAAATAATGTTCCAGGGATTATCTTCAGCAGCGTCATATTTGTTTAGCACTTTAAGGACTTTGTTCCAATTGTTTCTCAATATGGGAAGCAAAAGCTTCGGTTTGGTACCTGTTACCGAATATCCCAGCAATTCCAGGGCATGTTTCAGTGAAGTGGTACCTGTTTTTTGGAATCCAACACAGATAATCTTAGGGGTAATTTTTTTCATACATATTTCCTGAACGTCCCAATTCTCATCGACCCACAAAGCAATTATGGGGAGATTGAAGTTTTTGCGAAGAAATGTGAGAGATTCTTCTAAATGAATAATTTGGTCTTCTTTTGACATCGGATTTCCCGCACAGTCGTGATGCCCGACAACTGCCATCCCCACTGCCTTGTGCTTTTTAACCGAAATATTAGCTCTGGAGATAATTGATTGAATTGCTTCCATATTCTTCTGTTCTGCTAAAATCAAATTAGGACCTGGCTCAGTGACTAAATCAACATAATCCACCTTGAAGCGTTTTTTTAAATAACTTATTACAGGAAGTTGGACTCGCCCATCCATACAATTTATAGCTACACAAAACTTCATAAGATCTCCCATAATTTTTTTAACTCCTCACTATGAATTGAAGACACATGTGGATGAATCACTTCTTCTTCATTAACACAGCCTGTGTAATTGCCATAGCATGGATGTACGCGCAACTGAAGGCATGCATTGCGGCGACCGAACCAGATGCTGAGGAACCAGGCGTCGCGACGATCGGCATCACCGGCTATAAGATGCTCGACTATCACCGGACATCGTCCAAT
>JAWODZ010000040.1:0-25241 GCA_046483025.1 bacterium | reverse complement strand
CCCGGAGATAAAAATATACCACAAGTGTATTATAGAATTGGAGAGTGTTATGAAAAGCAGGAGAAATTCCGGGATGCAGTTGCTTCATATCTAAGGCTTAATAATATTAATAATAAAAATCCCTGGTACTTTAAAGGTTTACTAAAAGCAGCATCTCTGTCACTTGAATTAGATGAATATACTCAAGCAGAATCTATTTTAAATTTAATTATTCATTCTAATCCAGAAGGTGAGTTTATTTCTCAAACCTGGCTGCTTTACTCAGATTTATATTATGCTCAAGATAAATATAAAAAATCCGTTGATGTATTGGAATCATTACTCCAGAAATCAATCTCAGTAAAAGAAAAATGCCTGGTAGTAATGCAATTGGCTGACATATATCATGACATGGGTTTTATAGAAAAAAGCATATATCAATATCAGCAGATAATTAATCAATACAATTTTTCCCTGTATAAACAGAGAGCCTTTTTTAATCTTGGCTTAATCAATAAATTAAAAGGCAATGATAAGCTTGCCCTTGATAATTTTCAACAAACAATACAAACTTCAGAAGATACAGCCCTGATGATTAATGCTTATCTTAATTCTGGTGAAATCTATTTACAAAAGGGTAATTTTAATCAATCACTCTTTTCGTTTAATTCTGCCATAAAAATTGATAGTGTTAATCATGAGGCTCAATTCGGTAAGGCATGCTCCCTAACAGGATTAAAAAAACAACAGTCTGCTGCATTGATTTTTTCAACTCTTTTAGAAGATTCTTTATTAACAACATCATTAAGAAAAAAGATTTTATTGCACAGTGCAGCTCTTTCCGTTCAGAATGATGCTGTATCTGAGGCTATTACCTATATGGATACTTATATTTCTGAGTACCCTGAAGATCCCTTAATTGATTTTATTTTACTAAAAAAAGGAAAATTCTGTCTGCAAAATGAATTATGGGACGAAGGATATTTTTCTCTGAGGAAAATCTGGAAAAATTATCCCCGGAGTAATTGTATCCCGGAAGCCAGGTTTACATATGCAGCAGGTTTGGAAAGAGTAAAGAGAATCAAAGAAGCTCACTCTCTCTATAAATACATTAGTGATAATTATCCTTTGTCTGAATGGGCTAAAAAATCGTATGAGCGCATTCAGTTTATTAATAAGATTTTCAATAATGATTATGACAAAGGTTTGGTTAAATTGTCTGAGATTATTACCGGCAGCCAGAATGCAGAAGATAATCAATTACAATTGGGTAAGATATATTTCTATGATTTTAAAAATTATAAGAAATCAATCAGTTTTTTGAAGCCAATTATTAATGATGAGAACTTGAATCGGACTGCTGATAAAGTATATTTTCTATTAGGAGAAGCATATAAAAATCTTTATCTAAAATATGACCAGCAAGTCTATATTGATAGCGCTCGCTATTATCATTTAAAAAATATAAATAAAAATTCACCTTCAGTGTATGCAAAAAAATCATGTCTTTCATTGGCTAAACTCCGGAGTAAACAATCAATACATGAATCCTATACATTAATCAAAAAATATTCTTTGGAACAAATTGATGACAGTTTAGACTATGAGTTCATATACCATCGGGCGGATTTACTCTTTGAGTTAGACTCTCTTTCAAAGGCATTACAGTATTATTCGATTATTACTGATGATTCCTTGCATACAAAATACCATGAAAACTCATTATACATGACTGGTAAAATACAATATCTACTGAATTCACCCCATACAGCTCATTCAACTTTTTCTGTTTATAAGTCAACTTATAAAAATGGAAAATATTTACCTGCAGTTTTATTTTATCAAGCTCAAATTAATGAAAATTTACAGAATTACCAATTATCAATTAACAATTACAATGTAATACTGGATTCATATTTTTATTCTTTTTATAAAGATAGTGCGGAAAAATATCTGGGCAATATTTATTTAAAAACTGGGAAGTATAATAAAGCAGTCCGGCACTATAATCGTATCATCCGTCAGGATAGTGTGTTGAAGGTTGCAATATCTGCGGGTTTGGTAGAAAAAAACTCGAATAGTGATAATAAAATTAACTATTTGTTTAACCTGGCAAAATCCTACCAGCTCTCTCAAAATCTTGCCAGAGCCCAAAAAATATATTTGAAATATGGAAAGTCTGTAACTTCCACTAAAAAGAAGATCAAATATTATACTGCACTTTCCACTATTGCTGAACAAAGATCAGATACTTTAAGGGCTATTGAATATCTGAGGCATTTGTTTAAACTTGAACCCAGTGATACAATTGCTATTGCCCTGGGTGATCTTTACCTGAAGAGTGCTAGATATGATGAAGCCAGAGAAGTATTAAATCAGGGGATTACCCATTCCAATTCCGAGAGTATAAAATGCCACCTTTCAGCGAAAATAATCATATCCCTGCTTAAGGAAAAAAAAATTCCTCAAGCTGATGTCAGGATAAAAATATTCGATCAATCTTATAAAAATGTAGATGACCAGGAAAAATACCTTAATGAATTTCATCTGGAAAAGGGAAAAGCCTATATAGATGAAAAGGACTTTAATGCTGCCTTAAAATTTTTAAAAAAAGTTGAAGACTGGGATCAGTATAAACAATTAATTCCGGAAGCTAAATTTCAAATCGGAAGAATATATCTAATTACCAATAAAGTTGAAAAAGCCTTGGACATTTTAACATATTTAACTGAAAATTACCAGGATCACCCGATTTCATTTAAGGTTTATTTAAATCTCGGATATCATTACTACCGATCTCAGCAATACCAGAATGCCATACATGCTTTGAAAACAGCCTCTTCATCTCCTGATATGAACGTTAGGAAAACATCGTTACGTATTTTAATTAAAATTTATGAAGAAAATGGATTAACCGATAATGCCCTTAAAGTCACCAGAGAATATATCAATGAATATCCAAATGCTGATGACATTTTACAACAAAAAATTAAACTTGGCACTCTTCTCATGCAGCTGCATGAATATGACCGGGCTATAGAACATTTAAGGTCTCTTAAAGTGTATTCAGACGCAGAATCAGAAGCCAGAATTCAATACTGGATTGCAAAATCATATTATAATATGGGGCGATTCAGACAATCAATTTTTGAATTTTTGAAAGTTAAATATTTTTCTCAGCCTACAAAACTACCCTGGAAGACAACTGCTATGTATGAAGCAAGTAATGCATACATTAAATTAAAAGAATACGACCATGCAAGAGATCTCCTTGAAAAAATAATTCAAATAGAAGGAACTACCAGTTCAATGGGGAGATTTGCAGTGGAAAAGCTACAGGAAATAAAATCTGGAAACTAATTATTTTTTATGATTAATAACTCCCATAACAGTAAAATCGATTTGTTGATCACTTCTGCCCTAAATGAAGATCTGGATGATGTTGGTGATCTAACCGGTCAATCTTTATTTTCAAAAAAAATAATTGGTAAAGCAAAGATAACTTCTAAAGCAAATGGTATAATATCAGGAATACCAGTATTCAAAAGAGTTTATGAAATTATTGATAATAATATTGATTTAAGTTTTAATGTACAAGAAGGAGAGAAGGTAGAAAATGGTGATGTAATAGGTGATTTAAAGGGAGATGTATCGTCCATCCTTAAAGGTGAAAGAATATCTCTTAATTTTTTACAACGAATGTCAGGAATATCAACCTTAACACATAAATTTGTAGAAAAAATTTCTCACACCAATACCCACATTCTGGATACCAGGAAAACTACCCCTGGCTATCGATACTTAGAAAAATATGCTGTAAAACAGGGCGGGGGAATAAATCATAGATTTGGTCTTTACGATATGATCCTGATAAAAGAAAATCATATTTCAGTTTCAGGAGGAATAACCAACGCAGTTGCTAAATGTTTGGAATGGGTAAAAAGCAATAATCTTGATGTGCAGGTTGAAGTTGAAGTCCAAAATTGTGCACAAATAGAAAAAATAATCAAATATCCCATAAAAAGAGTAATGTTGGATAATTTTTCCCTAACATCCATAAAAAAAGCAGTTACACTCATTAGTAACAAATGTGAAATTGAAGTTTCCGGAAATATCACTTTAAAAAATGTTCAGCAAGTTGCTGAAACCGGAGTTGATTTTATCTCTGTCGGTTCTTTAACCCATTCAGCAAAATCACTTGATATGTCTATGTTACTATAAAAAATAATTAATATACTAAATTGGAGGGATATATGATTGAAATTCGTTTTCATGGAAGAGGTGGTCAAGGAGCTGTAAAAGCCTCGGACATCCTGGCTATGGCTGCTTTTGAAGAAGGCAAGCAGGTTCAAGCCTTCCCATTTTTTGGAGTCGAAAGGAGAGGAGCTCCGGTTACAGCATTTACCCGAATATCTGAGGATGAGATCAGAATTCATTGTTATATATATGAACCGGATGTATTAGTGGTTCTTGATCCATCTCTGATAGGAGCAGTTCCCATAAGTGAAGGTTTGAAACCAAATGGAAAAATAATCATTAATACTCAAAGAAAACCGAAAGATTTCAGCTTCCCTGATGCAGAATCTCCTGAAATCCATACTGTTGACTGCTCCTCAATTGCAGTGAAACATGGCCTGGGATCTAAATCTGCACCTATTGTTAATACAGCTATTCTTGGAGCCATAGCAAGTGCAACAAAATTAGTTGGAATTGAATCGATAATGAATGCAATTAAAGAAAAAATTCCTGTCAAAAAAGAAAAAAATGCACTTGCTGCCAAAGAAACCTATGATAATCTGCAAAGTTAGGAGGAATTGATGAGTAAAAAGAAAAAAAATAAATATGAGGTGGAAATCAAAGGTTGCAAAGACATGCCTCCCATGCCTGCCTCATTAGGAAGTATGAAATATAATAAAACAGCATCATGGCGTTCAATTAAACCAATAATCATTGAAGAAAAATGTAAAAGTTGTATGATTTGCTGGAAATTCTGTCCTGAACCTGCAATTTTCCCTACTGATCCACCTACTATAGATTATGATTACTGCAAAGGCTGCGGAATTTGCGTAGTTGAATGTCCTTTTGATGCTATCATAACTGAAAAAGAGGGAAAGTAAAAAGGAGCCCAATTATGAAGAAAGTTTTAACCGGAAATTTTACTGCTGCTTATGCAGCTACTGCAGCTAAAGTAGATGTAATTGCAGCCTATCCCATAACACCCCAGACAACCATAGTTGAATTACTATCAGAAATAGTTGCTGACGATAAATTAAATGCTGATTTCGTAAAAGTAGAATCAGAGCATTCAGCCCTGGCAGCTTGTATTGGTGCCCAGGCCACCGGAGCCCGAACCTTTACTGCTACATCTGCTCAGGGTCTGGCTTTAATGCATGAAATGATTCACTGGGCAGCCCGTGGGCGTTTACCAATCGTATTAGCCAATGTGAACCGAGCTATGGCACCCGGATGGTCTATATGGGCTGATGCAACTGATTCTGTTGCTCAGCGTGATACGGGATGGATGCAGGTGTATTGTGAAAATAATCAGGAAGTTTTTGATACTATAATTATGAGTTATAAAATCGGAGAAAAACAAGATATTTTATTACCTACATTGGTAAATTTAGATGCATTTTTTCTCTCACATACATCTCAGGTCGTTGATCTTTATGACGAAAAAACTATTGATTCATTTCTGCCGGCCTATAACCCGGAATTTAAACTCGATGAAAAAGCCCCCCGTTCTTTTGGTGCTCTGACTTCTCCTGAACATTATTATGAATTTACCTATAAAATGCAGAATGCCCAGGATAGAGCTAAACAGGTGATTACTCAGGTGGGCAAAGAATTCGGAAAGACCTTCGGCAGAGAATATGGGTTGATTGATCAGTACAAATGTGATGATGCTGATTATATACTAATAAATTATTCCACTATTGCCGGTACTGCCAAGGATGCTGTGGATAGAATGCGGGATAAGGGAATTAAAGTAGGTACTTTGAAAGTACGATATTTTCGTCCTTTTCCTTCTGAAGAGATTAAAGCAGCAGTTGGTAATGCTAAAAAAATTGGTGTCATAGACAGAGCAGTTTCCTATGGCCATGAAGGACCTTTCTTTACTGAGACCAAAGCATCCTTATATGGTGAAACCACCCCTGTGTATGGTTTTCTTGCCGGTCTCGGCGGAAGAGATGTTTCCATTTACGATGTAGAATTAATGGTTGACTATATGGAAAAAAATGATCCTGAAAATAAAATATGGATAGGAGTAAAAGAATGAGTTCAAATAAAAAAGATAAAAAGAAAATAAAGCTGACTATTCCGGAACAGGAAGTCATGTCTCCCGGACATGTTGCCTGTTTAGGATGCGGCGCTTCAATAGCACTCAGGTATGCTTTAAAAGCACTTGGGAAAAAGACTATAATGTCTATTCCAGCCTGCTGCTGGGCAGTAATTGACGGGCCATTTCCTTATTCTGCTGCTGGTGTACCTATATATCATTGTGCTTTTGAAACTGCAGCTTCCACTGCTTGTGGAATTTCCCATGCTCTTTCTCAGCTGGGCAAAGATGATGTAACTGCACTTGCCTGGGCAGGTGATGGAGGTACTTTTGATATAGGTATTCAAGCTCTTTCCGGAGCAGCAGAAAGAGGGGATAATATGATCTACATTGTTTATGATAACGAAGCTTATATGAATACCGGAATCCAGAGATCTTCCTCGACCCCTCATGGAGCCTGGACAACTACTACACCGGTTAAACACTACAAAAAAGGCAGAAAGAAAAATATTATGGAAATAATGGTTGCACATCATATTCCATATTGTGCAACAGCCAATATAGGATATCCTGAGGATTTTATTAAAAAGTTGAAAAAAGCAAAAGATATTAAAGGTACAAAATTTTTTCATCTTTTTGCACCTTGTCCCACCGGATGGAAATACAGTCCTGATCAAACGATTCAAATCTCCCAGGCAGCAACTAAATCAAATGTATTTCCAATCTATGAAGTGGAAAACGGTGTTTATAAAATCAACAAAAAAATCAAGAATCCAAAACCAGTGTCAGAATATCTCAAAGTGCAGGGCCGTTTCAGACATCTGGAAGATAAAGAAGTAGACTTTATTCAAAAAGAAGTCGATGAAAACTGGAACAGATTACTAAAACTTGAAGAAGCTTTTGGTAAAAATAAAAATTGAGGTACCTAATGAAAGAGATCTTATCAGGTAATGAAGCAGTAGCACGTGGCTGTTATGAATACGGAGTTCATTTTGCAGCAGCTTATCCAGGTACCCCCAGTACTGAAATTCTGGAAAATATATCCAAGTATCCTGAAATTTACTGTGAGTGGACTCCCAATGAAAAAGTTGCTTTTGAAGTTGGTATGGGCGCTACGTTTCAGGGAGCCAGAGCCCTGGTAGCTCAGAAACATGTAGGACTCAATGTAGCTGCAGATCCCTTTATGTCCATGAGTTTAATCGGAGCCCCGGGTGGTTTTATTGTAGTTAGTGCTGATGATCCGGGTATGCACTCATCCCAGAATGAACAAGATAACCGGTATTATGCTAAATTTGCCGGATATCCCTGTTTAGAGCCCTCTGACAGTCAGGAAGCAAAAGATTTTGTTGGCATCGGACTGGATATGGGCGTTACCTATGATGTCCCTGTACTTTTTCGAATGACAACCAGAGTCTGCCATTCCAAAACCGTAGTTGAAACTAAAAAAAGAAAAGAGTATAAGATAAAAGGATTTACCCGGGATCCCAAAAAGTATGTTGTACTTCCTGCTCATGGTCGTGTTCGTCATCCACTGGCAGTAAAAAGACTTGAAAATCTTAAAAATTTATCAGAAAAGATAGAAATTAACCGGATGGAGAAAGGGAACTCCGGAATAGGAGTAATTACCAGTGGAATTTCTTATCAATATGTTAAAGAGGTTTTTCCGGAAGCATCAGTGTTAAAATTAGGAATGAGTTATCCCTTACCTATACAAAAAATCAAGGATTTTGCCTCTACTGTTGATAAACTATTTGTAGTTGAAGAACTGGAACCTTTTATTGAAGAACAGATAAAAGCACAGGGTATAGCATGTGAAGGTAAAAAATACTGGACTAATATTGGTGAATTTTCTCCGGAACTGGTTGAAAATGGATTTATTGATGCTGGAATTTTAAATAAAAAGGTAAAAAAAATAGAAAAAGAAACAGTGATAAATCGGCCTCCCATTTTTTGTCCGGGGTGTCCTCACAGAGGTCTCTATTATACTTTAAAAAAATTAAAAGCAATTGTTACTACCGATATAGGGTGCTATACCTTAGGAGTTTTACCACCGTTGGGTGCAGGTGATACCTGTGTTGAAATGGGAGCTTCAATTGGGATTGGAGTAGGGATGGCAAAAGCACATGGTGATGGAAAAAATATTGTGGCTACCATTGGTGATTCTACGTTTCTGCATTCCGGTATGACCGGTCTGTTAAATGCAGTTAATAATAAATCAGATATTACCATAGTGATAGCAGATAATAGTATAACTGCCATGACCGGAGGACAGCAGCATCCGGGAACAGGGAAAACTCTAATGGGCGAAGATACAAAAAAAGTAGATCTGGTAGAAATATGCAAAGCTCTGGGAGTTAAAAATATTCGTAAAATAGATACCTATGACCTGGAAGAGACCAAAAGAGTTTTAAAAGAAGAAATGCAGTCTGGTGAACTATCTGTAGTGATAACTACCCGTCCCTGTGCTTTATTCCCACCTGAGGTAAGAAAACAGGTTCGACAACACCCATTTAAAGTTGATCTGGAGAAATGTATTGGTTGTCATACCTGTTTGAAAGTGAGTTGCCCGGCAATCAGTGAGACTGATCAAAAAACTGAAAAAGGATTGACTAAAACAAAAATTGATCCTTCTTTATGCACAGGATGTTCAGTGTGTGCACAGGTTTGTCCCAGTGATGCCATAATTCAAAAAGATTAAAGGAAATGACAAATATGAATAAAGGTAAAGATGTTCTCATTGTTGGGGTTGGCGGACAGGGAGTACTGCTTGCCAGTGAAATTTTTTCAAGTGTGGCCCTAGAAGCAGGATATGATGCCAAAAAAAGTGAAGTTCACGGCATGGCTCAGCGTGGTGGTGTGGTTTCAAGTCATGTTCGCTTCGGGGAAAAAGTCTTTTCTCCCTTGATACAGGAAGGAGAAGCAGATGTAATTCTCAGTTTTGAAAGTGCAGAATCTTTACGATGGGTCCATTTTGTTAAACCGGATGGTGTTATCATAGTAAATGATTATAAACTTATTCCTCCCATAGCTTCCTTAAAAGGTTTTGATTATCCTGTTAATCCATTGGCAAAAGTCAAAACAAGGGTCAAAAATATAAAATCAGTAGATGCACTGAAGATAGCTAATGAACTAGGTAATCCCAGAATGGTTAATACCATACTTCTGGGTACACTGTCTACATCAATTGATATTCCGCTTAAAACCTGGGAGAAAGTTATTCGGGAAAGAGTGCCGAAGGGTACGGAAGAGTTGAATCTGAAAGCATTTGCTGCTGGCAGAGAGATTTAAGACTAAAGACTCAAGAACAAAGAATAAAAACTAAAGATAAAAGATAAAGAATAAAACAGAACTTTAGAACGTGAGAACTTTAGAGCTCAAGAAAATGTGCGTTCAGAAGTCAGAAGACAGAAACCAGAAATTGAGTAATGACGGTTAGCTGACTGCCGTCAGCGCTCTGCGGTCAGTTCAGTGTTGATGTTTTATTGAGATTATTAGGTCAAAATAAAAAATCTGTGTTTAATCCGTATAAATCCTTGGCTAATATAAAAAAATGAGGGAATATGAAAGACAAATATAGAATTCTGGTTATTAATCCCGGTTCTACTTCTACGAAGGTAGCTTTATATGAAAATGATAAAGAAATCTGGAACGAATCAATTTATTATACTAAAGATGAGCTGTCCCGATACAATACAATAATTGATCAATTTGATTTACGGAAGAATGATATTTATACACTGATTGATAAAAAGCAACTTAATCTTTCAGATCTAAATGCAGTTGTGGGCAGGGGAGGCCCCTTTAAACCGCTTAAAAGCGGGACATATAAAATATCCAACGATGTGCTGGAAGATGTAAGAAATGGAAAAGTTCAGGCTGAACATATTTCAAATATTGGAGTTCTGTTAGCCCATGAAATAGCAGAAAAGGCAAGTATCCCCAGCTTTTTTGTTGATCCGGTTTCAGTTGATGAATTTGAACCAGTTGCCCGTATCTCTGGAATTCCGGAACTGGAGAGAAAAAGTCTTCTGCATGCCCTGAATGTAAAAGCCACTGCCCATATTGCAGCCAGGGAAATGGGAAAATCTTTGGACACATTGAATCTGATTGTTGCCCACCTGGGAGGAGGTATTTCCATCTGTCCTCTTAAAAAAGGAAGAGTGATCGATGTCAATAACGCCAATGAAGGTGGACCTTTTTCTCCGGAAAGGGCCGGTTCTCTTCCCAGCAGTTCCCTGGTAAAACTCTGTTTCTCTGAAAAATTCACCTATAAGGAATTGAAAAAAAGATTAGTCGGCAACGGAGGGTTGATTGCGTATCTGGGAACCAATGATCTGGATGAAGTTTTAGAAAAAATCAATACAGGTGATAAACAGGCAAAATTAATTCTGGATGCCATGATTTATCAAATATCCAAAGAAATCGGGGCCATGGCTGCTGTGTTAAGGGGAAAGGTTGATGCCATTCTTTTAACCGGTGGAATCGCCCATCAGGATTATGTGGTTAAAGGTATCACTGAAATGGTCGAATTTATTACTGAAGTTAGGGTTTATGCTGGAGAAAATGAGATGAAATCCTTAGCTCAAGGTGTGTTGCGGGTGATGAAGGGTGAAGAGGAGGATTTGGAGTATTAAAAGACTAAAGAAAAAAAGAGGTCATATGAAAAATACGTTTAGAATACTGGTTATCAATCCCGGGTCGACTTCCACCAAAATTGCGTTATTTGAAAATAACCATTGTGAGTTCAGTGAATCCATATCCCATTCCAAGGATGAACTTAAAACATTCAAGCATATTTCCGAACAGCATTCTTTTCGTACACAACTTATAGAAGAGTTTCTCCAACAGCATAAGATTACCCTAAGTTCTTTACATGCAGTTGTAGGCAGGGGAGGATTATTACGGCCTATACCCAGCGGAACCTACAGAGTAAATGACGTTATGTTGGATGAATTAAACCAGGCAGAAAGAGGAGAGCATGCCTCCAATCTGGGAGCAATCATTTCTTTTGATATTGCCTCAAAAGTCGATATTCCTGCATTTATAGTGGATCCGGTAGTAGTAGATGAATTCGATGATATTGCCAGATATACCGGAATCAAAGAGTTGAAGCGCCGTTCTATATTGCATGCCTTAAATCAAAAAGCAGTAGCCAGAAAAGCTTCCCAAGAATTGGGTAAAAAATATGAAGAATTGAACTTTATCGTAGCCCATATGGGAGGAGGTATAACGGTTGGCTCCCATCTGAAAGGCAGAATTGTAGATGTAAATGATGGTTTGAGCGGTGAAGGGCCTTTTACACCGGAAAGATCAGGTGGATTGCCAACTTCCACTTTTATGGAACTCTGTTATTCAGGTCGATACACTAGGGATGAAATGAAAAAGAAATTAATCGGTCAGGGAGGTATGATTGCCTATTTGGGTACCAGTGATATGAGTTCTGTAGAAAAAAGGGTTGAAAAAGGGGATAAGGTGGCAGAAAAGTATTATCAGGCCATGGCTTATCAGGTAGCAAAAGAAATCGGCTTATCAGCTACTGTTTTAAAAGGTAAAGTTGATGGTATTATCCTGACCGGAGGATTAGCCTATGACAAAATTTTTATTTCTCTGATAAAAGAACGAGTTTCCTGGATTTCAAGAATATTTATTTATCCTGGTGAAAAGGAAATGGAAGCACTGGCCTCCGGAGCATTACGGGTGTTACAAGGTGAAGAGGAACATAAAGAATATCAGAAATTTTAATAAAGATAATAGATAATATAAGGTATTCAACATGTACAAACATTTAAAAGATTTACTAAAAGAAGTAAAACAGAATTTTTCTCCTACGCTGGCTGTAGCAGCAGGCCAGGATGAAGAGACAATTCAGGCAGTGTACCGGGCCAGAGAAGAAAATGTATGTAAGGTTACTCTTGTAGGTAATAAAGATGAAATACAGAAAGTATCTCAAAAAAACAGTATAGATCTGAGTTCATTTACTATAATTGATCAGAAGGATACTACACAGGCAGTAGAAGAGGCTGTTAAACTGGTTCGGGAAGGTAAAGCTGATTTTATCATGAAAGGGTTAGTGAAGACTTCAACCTATATGAAAAAAATTTTGGATAGAAATTATGGTCTTCTTTCCAGGGAAGGTTTGTTAACTCATGTGGCAGTAATGGAAATACCGTCCTATTCTAAACTTTTACTCATCTCGGATGCTGCAGTTATTCCAAAACCAACCATGGAGCAAAAACTTAAAATTATTCAATATGCTACTGAAATTGCCTATGCTCTGGGAAACAAAAAACCAAAAGTTGCTTTAATTTCTGCAGTGGAAACGATCAGCATCAAAGTTAAATCTACTGTGGATGCTGCAGTTATTACAGCCATGAATAGAAGAGAACAGATCAAAAATGTCATAATTGACGGTCCTCTGGCACTGGATGTAGCCTTATCCAAAGAACACTGCCGTATCAAGGGACTGGACAGTCCTGTAAACGGGGAAGCAGATATCCTTATTTTCCCCAATATCGAAACCGCTAATACCTTTTACAAAAGTACGGTGCTCCTGGCTAAAGCAACAGCAGCTGCTGTAGTTGTAGGCACCACTGCTCCGGTCATTTTACCTTCCCGGGCTGATGATGATGATACCAAGTTCTACTCAATAGTGCTTGCCACCCGTCTTGCAAACCAAAAAATTTATCATTCTTGATTTTTTTCTAATCCCGGGATTCACTAAAAAGTAGAAAATTACCATAGAGTTCATAGAGTAATAAATGAGAATACAAAGGATAATTTATTATTTTTATTTATCTTATAATATTTGTGTATTTTCTTGTATAATATGTGGTTTTGTCAATTTTGAATTTTTTAGACAACCTCTGGGTTATTAAAGATTGAAGATATAGGTGGTCTCCACTTCAGAAGTGGAGACCACCTAAATACATCATTATCTTTTCTTGACTTTAATCAGTCCCGCAGAGTTTTTACCTCTGCGAAAAAGAAGGTAAATAAATATGACAACCAGAAATCATAGAACAATTGAACAATGTGGTGGCACTTATTCATTGACAGTCACTACCATGGGCTGGAAGCATATTTTTATAAAACAAAAATATCTGGATTGTATTATCAATTCGTTTCGATTTCATCATGATAAGAAAACTGTTTACACAGTTGGATATTGTATTATGCCCAGCCATCTTCATTGGATAAAAAACTAAATGAGGATTATAAAAATATTTCAATTATCTTAGGTGCATTTAAAAGTTTTATAGCTCATGAAATTTTAAACTTTTTAAAAGCTGAAGATAAAAGGATAATTAAACAACGAAGGAGAAATTGAAAATTGAATAAAAAAGCAGATTTCTACCAACAATTAAGGATAAAGATCCGCAACTGGCTGGAATCAGATGAAGGCAGGCAAAATAAATGGGCAGAATACCTGATGTTCGCTCCCGACTTATTTCATTTACTTTGCAAGCTATCTGTTGATCCTGAAGTATCAACAAAGGAAAAGGCAAAACTTGCAGGAGCAATTGCATATTTTGTTTTACCGATTGATTTGGTTCCGGAAGCAATAACAGGACCGATAGGATATGTTGATGACATTGCTTTAGCAGCGTATGTTTTAAATAGTATTGTAAACAATTCGAATGAAGATATAGTGACAAAACACTGGGCTGGTGATGGTGATATTCTGAAAGTTATACAGCAGATACTTAAAGTTGCAGATGAAATGGTTGGTTCCGGACTCTGGAGAAAAGTTAAGCGGATAGTGGGCGGCAATTCATAACAATATAATTTAATGGTATGTCGGGCGACCCTGACTATATGTGATATAGTAAAATTAAAAATAGGATGAAAACCATGATGAATAAGTAAACACAGCAGTGAGTCATTTTTAGTGAGAAAGGTAGATCAGTTTTCAGCTAAAATTAACCGGAGGGGTAAGTTTTTACTAAATGATATTATTATTATTATTATTGTTAATTACAAACAAAAGGAGGTCATTATGAAAAAATTAACTGTTTTATTAACTGTATTGCTTACTTTAGGACTTTTGATAAGGTGTGGTTCAAAAGATTCAGAATCTGAAAAATCAAAAACAGACACCAGCAGAGAGCAAAAAGTAGTCACAGACAAAGACATTGAAGAACAATCCAAAAAATCAAAAGAAGAAAAAGGAAAAAGTGCCAGAGAAGTAGGGTTGAAAGCATTGAAAGCCATTAAAGATTTGAATTATGAAACCGTAAAAAAGACAGTAGATCCGGCTATGGCAATGAACATGGACAAAAGTTTTATACAGGATAAAAAAGAAGAATATCTTCAGGACTGGGATGGACAGATTAAAGGTGTAAAATACAGAAAAGACAAACGAACAGGCTTACCGCAGGCAGTTATTTATTATGCAGATAAAGATGAGCAGCATATTATGGTTCATATTCTTGACAGAACTGGCTCTTTAGGTGAACAATGGTATGCTTTTGGTGGAATGTATGGTTTTGAAGAAATCTCAAAACAGGAATTTGACAACTATGCTTCGGAACTGAAAAATCTATAAATACTCATTAACTATAGATTTATTTCTTTGCAAACTCTGGGATTCCTTTACATACACTGCGTTTAATTTTTGTTTTTTTCAGTAGTGGGAACTGGATAATATCATATAATAAACCAGCCGGGACAGTTAATTAATCCCGGCTGTTTTATGATACATATTGTATTGCAGGTAAAAAGGATTTACTTTTTATCTTCTTTCGTATCACAGTTACCACAACTTTTTTTACCACTCATTTGCATGTGGTGTTTCACCTGACTATGCATATTCATACAATAGTTTCCGCAATTGTGCTTGACACCCTTTTGCATATGGTGTTTTCCCTGGCAGTGCATTCTCTTATGCTGGTTATCGAAATGTATCCGCTGTTCCTCAGTAAGCAGACTGCGAATCTGCTGATGATGGGCTTCCTGTTTATTTATCAGATCAGCTTTCAGGCCCACTATTTCTTCAATAAGAGAATTTACAGATTTCATATTTACTTTTTCAGCTGTGCGCAGGGTGTTCAGTTTTACCTGTTTTTCGGCAAGCTTATCCTTTATGGGTTTGACATCTTTTAAAAAATCCGTACGCAGATTATTAATTTTTTCTTTCTGTTCATCATTCAGATCAAGAAATTGACAGGAGTGGTCTTTCATCATTTTCTGATGGCAGCCTCTACTGTCCATTCCTGTATGCATACCCATTTTCATGCCATGTCCCGGCTGGGCCAATAAAGCTCCTGCCAGAACCAGTCCAAGTACTGATACTACTAGTGTTTGTTTCATAATTGTACTCCTTTCTTTTTCTCTTGTTTAGATTTTTTTATACAACACTTACGGTGAAGTATATCAAAATAATCTTTTATTGCTTAGGTGCCCCGGTTGCAGGTTTTGATAAACCGCTCTGCCTGCCTCGTCCATTAGGACAATCCGGTCTCTCATGTCCGTGCTCTGGTAATAATATATCATCCATAAGTGAACGGAAACGGCACTGCTGCTCCTGGTTGCAGACCTTGTGTAATTTATTAAAATGATAAACTGTCTCTATTTCCTTTTCTGTCTGCAGACTGCCAATCTTCCTGGCCAGCTCATGAATACGTACACTGTCCACCGGTGTAGAAAAACTTTCTTCCAGCATTTCCCTCTTCAGTTCAAGTATATTTTTATTCAGATTCTGAATATGATTAAAGTGTATTTTTCTTTTACTGTAAAATTTTTGACACTGCTCAGGTGTTAACCCCAATTCTTTCTGCAGCATGCCGACAACCTTATGTTCTCTTTGCTGAGTTCTGAAAGAAGGTTCAGGATGTTCATGAAGGCGTATGATCCAGAGATATGCAAGAGTAATAATATTTAAAGTGATCAGTATTCCGATCACCCATGTCGACAGCTTGCTTTTCTTAAAAAAATCCATACCTTACTCCTTTACGCTTGCACTCAGTACGTCACTGGTTTCCACGGAAAGTGAATATTCTTGTAATAAGACTGTTACCAGCTTTTTTCTGTTTAAATCTTTGATGTTACTTCTTGTCCAATAAGCAGCAGAAATCAGGTTAATTCCTATAAGAACTGCTATTACAATTGTTTTCCATTTTAATAGTTTGGGGGATAGTCTGCTTAACCCTGACCTCTCAGCTGACTGAATTCGGCCCTGCAGACGGGTATAGAAAAAGGAGTCAGTTTTAATTGATTTTTCTTTCTTCAGTAAATCCATAGTCTTTTTTACTTCTTTCTCTATTTTTTCTTTTTTTAACATGAACTTTCTCCTTGCCTTCCATATTATTTGACGCAGTTTTACCGGAAAACTTGCGTTTTATATAATTTTATTATATGTATGAGTTAGTTTCTTTTTCAAATTCTTTTTACCTCGGAAAATAAGGGACTCTACACTGGAGACAGAAGTATCCATGATTTCTGCAGCTTCCTGATAACTGAAACCCTGCAACTGGGTTAGAGTAAGAGCTATTCGCTGATTTTCAGGTAACCGTTCCAGGGTACGATACAGTAATGTTCGCCTCTCATCTTCTTCTGTGATCTGATCCGGGTTCAGTTGTTCAGGTAGGTGTGGATCAGTATGCATATCATCCAATCCCAGTAATTGTTTTACTGAACCCATTCTTTTTTTTCTTTTTCGTTTACGTATTGCATCCAGACTTTTAGACACTGCAATGCGGTGAATCCAGGTGGAAAGCTGGGCTTCACCCCGGAAGTCAGCTAAAGAACGATATATTTCCATAAAGACTTCCTGGGCAATATCTTCTGCATCCTCACGATGTCGTAAAAACCTATAACAAATATTATAGACCCTGTCTTTATGTGTATCAACTATTTGACGGAATTTATTCTTAATTTTTTTATTCCCTAGTGATGTTTTATCCTAAATATATTCAAGTCTTATATAATTAGACGTCAGTTATGGAAAAAATTTGTGCTTAAAACCATACTCTCAGAATTCAATTTTTCAGAAAGCCCAGAAAATGTACTGGTACCAGCATTTAATAACAAGTAAACAACCAAATAGATAAATAAATCCTTTAACTTATAACGATTTGACTTATCCTAGAGTTCCCTACCTTATTTAGCATTAACAGAGATGATAACAGGATTATTATCTGCGATATAATCATTTTTACTTCCCAAATAAATTTGCATTTATATCCTGAATTTACTAAATTAATTTTCTATATTTGACATAAATTTAACGGAGGTTAGCCTATCATGCCCATTAAAGAAATAAAAGTAACAGAAGCAATAGTTAAAACCTATATGGAACGGTTTTTAGATTCTATTGATCTTGACGTGGCGATTGTCGGAGGAGGACCTGCAGGTCTGATGGCTGCAGCTGTTTTAGCTGAGAACGGCGCAAAAACAGCCTTGTTTGAAAGAAAATTAAGTATAGGGGGTGGAATGTGGGGTGGTGGAATTGGCTATAATGTCATTGTGGTACAGGAGAAAGCAAAATATATACTCGATAAACTGAATATTAACTATACAAAATTTGAAGAAGGGTATTATACTGCTGATTCTATTGAAAGTGTTTCCAAATTAATCTCATATACAAAAGATAAGGGAGCTGAAATATTTAATTTAACCAGTGTTGAAGATGTAGTAGCAAAAAAAGGAAAAATCTTTGGTCTGGTGCTTAATAGAAGTCCCATAGAAATGGCCCATTTACATATTGATCCTATCACCATACAAACGAAATTTGTCATAGATGCAACCGGACATCCTGCTGAGGTAGCAACTATTATTTCAGAAAAAGTTGGCCCTTTGAAAACAGAAAAAAAATCTGTAATAGGGGAGAGGTCCATGTTTGCTGAAGACGGAGAGAAATTTGTGGTTGAAAAAGTTAATGAAATTTTTCCCAATGTTTATGTAGCCGGCATGTGTGTGGGAGCTGTATATGGCGGCCCGCGTATGGGACCTATATTTGGTGGAATGTTAACCAGTGGGGAAAAAGCTGCTAAATTAATTTTAGAACGACTACATTAAATATTGTTGAATAAAAATTTTAAAATTATAGGAAAATCCGAAATAGCAGAGGGGAGAATACTCTACTTTAAAAAACTTTCTTCAACCCAAAAATGGGCGGTTGAAAATCTGGACCAGCTGAAGACAGGTGATGTAATCTGGACTAAAAATCAAACCGCTGGTATCGGTAGATTAAAAAAAATTTGGTATACACTTCCCAATACCTGCTTAACGTTTAGTCTGTTATTGCCACCTTTTGCAGATAAAGAATTAAATTTACTCATAACCCAGATTTTTGCTGTTACTGTAGGTGATGTACTTGCTGCTCAGGGAATAGACTATTCCTATAAATGGCCAAATGATATCCTGGTAGATAAAAATAAAATTTCTGGTATCATTGCTGATTATATCAAAGAAAAAAATTTAATAATTATAGGTATGGGCCTGAATGTAAATTTAACCAAGGATCAGGCTGAGTCATTACATATTTTTCAGCCGATTTCATCGTTAAAAATAATAAAAAACAAAACATATAACCTTAAAAATCTTCTGGATCAGTTCATCAGAACCCTTATAGGTAATTTAAACGAAATAAATACAAAGGGTAAAGACTATGTCATCGATATAGTAAGAAAAAAGGATCACTTAAAAGATAATGATATTGTAAACCTGAAAATTGATAAAAAAATAGTGTCGGGAACATATCAGGGCATTGATAATAAGGGACGGATACAAATAAAGAACTCAAATAATCAATTACAAAAATATTGGTCCGGTGAATTAATAAAATCATGAAAAATTATCTACTTGAAAAATTTAAATTATCTTTATACATTATTTTGGATCCGCATTTTATCGGAAAACGATCCTTACTGACAACCTGCAGAGAAATAATTAAAGGTGGAGCCACTATTGTACAATATCGAGATAAAACAGCAGAAGAAGATTTATTCTTAAAGAATGCATCACTAATTCATGATGTTACAAAAGATAATGATATCCCCTTGATAATAAATGACAGAGTAAAAGTGGCCAGGCAAATTGATGCTGAGGGTGTACATTTAGGTGCAACAGATTTATCAATTTCTCAGGCAAGAAAAATGTTTGGAGAAAAAAAAATAATCGGCTTTTCTGTTCATAATATGGAAGAATTCAATCACTCTCATAAAGCAGATTATCTGGGAATTGGCAGTATTTATCCGACTGAAACAAAACAAAATGTAAAAGTATGTGGTCTGCAGTTTCTTAAAACGATCAGAGAAAAAACCAAAAAACCGTTAATTGGAATCGGTGGAATCAATACATCAAATTTTATCCATGTTATTAGTCATGGTGCTGATGGAGTTGCTTTGATTTCTTCAGTTTATTCCTCAAATGATATAGTTACAAAAGTTAAAGAATTTTCAGAAGTTTTAAATAAAAGGAGATTTGCTGATGGTTAAGAGTTTTTCCGATATAAAAAATATGGTTATTAAAAAAGGTGGAGCTAAAATTGCTGTAGCAGGAGCTGAAGGTGAAGCTGTATTAGAATCTGTTAAAAAAGCCCTTGAAAATAAAATTATTGATCCGGTTTTAATAGGGAATAGGGAAATAATCAAAGAAATTGCTCAGAAGGTAGGTTTTGATATAAACTATGCCGAAATTATTCATGAAACTGACGAAAATAAAATTGCTCAGAAAAGTGTGGAATTAGTTGATAATGATATATGCGACGGACTGATGAAAGGTAAAGTAAGCACTCCGGTTATATTAAAATCAGTGTTAGATAACAGATTTAATTTGAGAACCAAAAATCTGCTCAGTCATATTGCGGTATTGGAAGTACCTTCTTATCACAAACTGATTATGATAACCGATGGTGGTATGGTAATCAAACCAACATTTCAGCAAAAGAAGGAAATTCTCAGAAATGGAGTTAATGTTTTCCGTAATTTAGGATTAAAAAAATTGAAAGTTGCAGTTTTAGCTGCGATTGAAAAAGTTAATGCGGAAATGCCGGAAACCCAGGATGCAGAAAAATTAGCTGAATTATCTGAAAAGGGTGAATTTTCAGATGTAATCATTGAAGGCCCCTTGGCTGTGGATATTGCTATGTCTAAAGAAGCAGCAAAAGTAAAAGGAGTTGAAAGTAAAATTTCTGAAGACGTGGATATATTTTTAGTACCGGATATTGCCTGTGGAAATATTTTTGCTAAAGGATTATGGCATTTTGCTCATGCAAAAATTGGAGGATTAATTGCCGGGGCCAGAAAACCAATTATTCTTCTTTCACGATCCGATAATGCTGAAACAAAATTAAATTCAATTGCCTTATCAATTTTAACAGCCAGAGAAGAGATATGACAGAAAAAATAAATCTCGACTGTAAATATTATAATGGTGATATTCCCTGCATATTTCATAAAAAATACGGAGTACACTGCTCAGATTGTCAATACTATGAAACATATAATAAAAAAATATTAATAATTAAATTAGGTGCAATAGGGGATGTGATTAGAACTACGCCGCTTCTTCATAAGTTAAAGACAAGATATCCTCATTCTCAGATACATTGGATCACTCATTCTCCTGAGGTGCTCCCCGGCTATTTTATTGATAGAATACACAAATATAAATTTAATACTTGTGAAATTCTCAAAAATTCCGAATTTGATATTTCAATTAATCTGGATAAAGACCGGGAAGCTTGTGCTCTGCAGAATCAGATTAATGCCAAGAAAAAATTTGGGTTTAAGTTATTACATGGAAATTGTCATCCCATTGATAAAAAAGCAGTTGCTAAATGGTTAACCGGTTTATTTGATGATTTAAATTTAAAAAATCCTGAAAGTTATGTACAAGAAATATTCAAAATTTGTGGATTTGATTTTAAGGGTGAAGAGTATATTATTGCTCATAAAGATCGAAAAAAATTCTCTCTACCCAAAAACAAAACAATTATCGGATTAAATACTGGTTGTGGAAAAAGATGGACAACCCGGCTATGGCCGGAAGATCATTGGATAAAACTTGCTCAGCTGTTAAAAAAGAAGGGATTCTTTGTCTTACTTCTCGGCGGTAAACAGGAAAATGATAAAAATAAACGTATTGCAGGGTCCGCAAGTGTTGAATATCTTGGTCATTTCAGCCTGCTAGAATTTATTGACCTTATGAATCAATGTAATATAATTGTTACTGCGGTAACTATGTCCCTTCATATCGCTTTAGCTTTAAAAAAGAAAATTATCTTATTTAACAATATTTTTAATCCACATGAATTTGAGCTTTATGGCAGAGGTACAATTATTGAACCACCAGTAGACTGCAAGGGATGTTTTAAAAATACGTGTGAAAAACCGTGTATGGAATTAATTAAACCGGAACAAGTTTTAGAAGAGATTACCAGATTAAATGAAGATTGAAATCTTTAAAATCTTAAAACCTGGTGATTATGTTGTAAGTCTGCTGATTATTTTTTTTATTGTTATTTATTATTCAATGATTTTAATTACTCCCAGTCAAAATAAGATTGTGGAAATTATTGACTGTAAAAACAATTTATATCGTTATTCTGCCAATGATAATTATAAACTTGATATTCCCGGACCTTACGGGGTAACAGAAATCCAGATAAAAAAAGGAAATGTATGGGTACAAAAAGCCAGTTGTCCTCATAAAACCTGTAAACATATGGGTACAATAAACCAAAGAGGAGAGATGATTATCTGTATACCTAATAGAATTTTAATCAGGATAGCCGGGAACAATTCAGAACTGGATGGAGTATCCAGGTAAAAATAAAATTTGTAATCTTATGAAATGGAAAAATGTATAATTATCTGTGTTTTTGAGTCTTAGCGTTTTTTTCATTGTGTCATGATATGTTAAATTTGTTTCGAAATAATCCTATAGGTGAATTCAGAAGTTATTTAAACTATGAAGAATAAAATTGCAATACTTTCACTGCTTATTGCTGCCGCTTCTATACTTTTTACTATCGAGAATATGATTCCCTCTCCGTTACCCTGGTTTCGATTAGGATTATCAAACATTGTTACCCTTTTGGTGCTAAAATGGTGGGGGTTAAAAGATTCTTTAATTGTGGTAATTTTAAGAGTGTTTTTAGGTGGGCTGCTATCAGGCAAATTATTTAGCCCTTTGTTTATAATTTCTTTATCTGGCGGAATTACTTCTGCACTTGGTATGGGAATCGTAATGCTCTATAGAAATAAGTTTTTTAGTCTTATTGGAATAAGTATTATTGGTGCATCAATAAAAAATATTTTTCAATTATTTACTGCTTATTTGCTATTTATCAGAAATATGTCTATTTTTTCTTTAATACCAATGTTTATGTTGATTTCATTGATCACCGGAACCATCATTGGTATTGCAGTTCATGTAATTGATAAAAAATTATATGCAGGAATCGACAACCATGAAATTCCAAAGTAAATTCTTTATTTATTTCATATTATTTCTGATATGCTTAAATATTTTTTGTGCTTATTATAATACTTTTTATAATGCAAAAAAATATTATAATTCAGCCTATACAGAAATAAAAAAATTAAATTCAACCAAATTAAATAACAAAGCACGTAAAAATTTAGAGATGTCAATAGAAAAATCACTGAAATTATTGGAATTATATCCCAAAAGTAAGTATGTAGATGATGCTCTTTTAATTCTGGGAAAGTCTTATTTTTATCAAAAACAATATTTTAGCAGTAGGATATATCTGGAACAACTGATTCAGGAAAAACCAAATAGTGGATTGATCCCCCAGGCAAAACTCTGGTTGATTAAAACTGAAGTCGCTGATGAAAAATATCATAATGCTGAGTTAAAAATAAAGGATCTTCTTGAAGAGAAATTACCGGAAAAAATAAAAGCCGAAGTTTATTTTATTCAGGCAAAACTGTACAGAAATAAAAACAATTATCAGAAAGCTGTAGATTACTACAATACATGTATTAACATAAGTAATATTTTGCGTCCAGAAGCATTGTTTGAGGTGGGTTTAATTTATGATTCATTGAATAATTATCAACAATCTGCTGCTTATTTTAAAAAAGTCTTTACACTGAATCCTGATGAGCCCTATAATTTTCAGTCTCGCCTAAGATACGGAATTGCTTTAAAAAAACAGAATAAAATTGATTTGGCTTTGAAAAATTTTGATAAATTATTAATAAATGAGCTGAATGAGAAGCAAACAGCAAAAGTTCATTTACATATTGCAGATTGCTTGATGAAACAAGGAGATTTTAAAACTTCATTGCTTGAATATGGAGATATAGTAAAAAATTTCCCCCAAACAGAAGAATCAGCTGCTGCTTATTATCAACTGGGGAAATTTTTTGAAAATAACATGAAATATAAGAAAGCTTTACAGAATTATCTACAAGTTAAAAATGAATATGCCGCATCAGTGTATGTAGATTCTTCCAAAACTCGACAGGAAGCTCTATTTAAACTTTTGGCCTTACAAAAAATGATTTCTGTAAGTAACCAGGATTCATCCAAAGCTAAAGAGATCAGTAATAAAATAATATTTTCCGACCTTGAAGACAGTTATTTTTTTGAAGACACAAGCACTGTATCCTTAATTCAACATGAAAAAAAAGACACTATTAATACTGAAGATGAAAAGGGACAACACGAGGATAGTGAAGATACAGATACTAATCAGCACACCCAAATATCCGGAAATTTTCAAGAAAAAAAAGAAAAAAGTTCTAAAAAACTCCAGGAAGTAATTAATCCGGAAATCAATAAATTGAATGTAAATAAACTTGATAAAAATTTATTTCTCCTCAGTGAAATTTTTATGTTATACTTTAACAAACCAGATTCAGCCCTAACCAGATATAAATTTCTTATTGATAGCCTTCCTGAGAGTAAATATACACCAAAAGCATATTTTAATACTGCCTATATTTATGATACCATAAAAAATGACAGTCTAAAAGCTGATAGTATTTATAAATTAATCATCAATAAATTTCCGAATTCCGAAACGGCTGAACGGGTCAGAATAAAATTAGGTGAAGATATAAAGGAATCTGATGAACATAAAATATTGCAACTTCACAGGCAAGCTGAAAAGTATATGCTTGATGAAAAAAATCCCAGTAAAACTTGTGAGATTTATACTGATATCATAAACACATATCCGGATTCCGAATTATTACCAAAAATATATTATTCCTTGGGTTGGTGTTATGAATATGAACTTGATTCTTTGAATACTGCTTACATGATATATGATTCTCTTCTGAGTAAATATCCAGATTCAAAATATTCAAAAAGAATTAAAGAGAAGGTACAACACGTAAAAAATTTCGAGGAAAAAGAAGCAGAGAAAGAAAAAGGAAAAGAAGAAAATAAAGTTACAGTCGATTCTACTCTACAAGAATTTGGCCAAAAACTTAATGTCCCATCCGCAGATACTACTGCTCAAGACACCTTAAACCCTGATCTTAAAGATAAAAAATCATCTCAAGATGAAAAAAATATCATTAATACATAAATGCCAAATCTTTAAGAATAAAAAAATTGCTGAAGATATCTACAGAATGCAATTTAAAAGTCCGGATATTGCATTACATTCTTCCCCGGGTCGATTTCTTCAGTTGCGAATAACTGAAAATTTAGATCCTTTTTTAAGACGTCCTTTTAGTATAAGCAGGGTAGATAAAAAACGTGGTATTATTGATATTCTCTATAAGGTTGTTGGCCGTGGTACAGAACTGATGACTCATTTCAAAAAAAATGATTTGATTGATTTCGTCGGCCCCCTGGGAAACAGCTTTAATATTGACGGTGATTTTCAGGATGCCATCATTGTGGCTGGAGGCATAGGATGTGCTCCTATTTTTTATCTTATTGATGAACTTATAAAAAAAGAAAAAAATATTACATTGATTTTTGGAGCTCAGAATATTAAACATTTAGTTGATTTCAACCAATATGAAAATCGTATTGATCTATCGATCTGTAC
>JAWODZ010000053.1:0-20556 GCA_046483025.1 bacterium | reverse complement strand
ATTCAGGATCAAAAGAGAAACTTTGATCTTGATACTACCCGCTATTCGGCTCCATATACAAAACAGTATACTTTTGGACTCAATTATTACCTGAAATCAGATTTACGATTGAGTTTATTGATGAGACAAAGATACAGTGAAGATCGTTTACCTGCTCATCTTTTTGATTATAGAGAAAATGGTTTTGTTTTTCAAATGCATTCTCGATTGAAATATGTTGGTTTTTCTTTTTATACAAATTGGGGAGAAACGTATAATAAAATTACCCAAAAAAGTGCAGAAATGATTCGATATAGATTATCTTCATCTCTTTATTTAAACAAGTGGCAGAGATATAATTTCTATGCAATGTATGATGAAAGTTCAATTTATAGAATTGGGAATAGTAAATGCTGGACATTTGGAATGGATTGTAATATTCATTTTTCAGATAAATTTAACCTTTCACTACGGTATAAGACTAATTCTTCCACTGAGGAATATTATACCAATCGGGATTTATTAGAAGGATATTTAAGGTACAGGTTACCTAATGATCATAGAATCTCCCTGCAGTGCAGACAAACCTTACTCAAGAATTCAATCAATGAAAAAGAAACTGCCTTTTTACTAAATTATCAGGCTCCTTTTAATGTTCCTATCGGACTCAAGAAATACGTAGGTTCAGTTTCCGGAAAGGTATTTAATATGGAAACAGGAGATCCGTTAAAAGATATAATTATTAGACTCAATAATTTTTCGGTTGTAACAGATATAAATGGAAAATTTGTTTTTCCTGCCTTGAATCCTGGTAAATATTTATTAAGTGTAGATAAAGCAACTACTGGATTGGATAAAATTACGGTTCCGGATACTCCCATATCTTTAGAAGTTCAGCCCAAACAGGAAAAAGAACTGACCATTGATATTGTAAAAGGTGCGGTACTGTCAGGTCAGATTAATATTTACAAATATGTCAGTGCTGATGAGTCTTCCCAAAAAAAGCAAATCATTATAGAAGAAAAACAAAATACTACAAGAAAATTTTATCTTGTGGGTGAAGGAAAAGATGGGAGATATTTGTATAAAAATGGAGGAGTACCAAATATTATTGTTGAAATACAAAATGGCAATGAAGTATTAAGGGATATATCAGATGGACAGGGACGATTTAAGTTTGCAGAATTGAAGCCCGGAACCTGGAGAGTAAAACTATATGATGATAACTTGCCACCGTACCATCAATTTGAAAAAGAAATGTTTAAGGTGGAACTTGAACCCGGTGATAAACACGAATTGCAAATAAAAGTATTTCCAATCAAGAGAAAAATCAGGTTTAAAAATTCCGGTGGTACTTTAAAACAGAAATCTAAAGAAGAAATTGAGAAGAGAACCAAAGAGAAAAGTGAAAGTCATAAATATAATTATAAATAATAAATATTCTTGAGTGTAATAATTGCATGAAAAAAAAATAAAATATAATAAGATCACTGTTAAATCAGGATTTTCTGTAATTTCTTACTTACAAACAAGGGTACTCTTTCTATGGATTATTTTAATCTGGTTATGTACTGTATTCCCTTCTATTCTATGGGCACAGGCTGATGTAACCGTCACGGGATACTGGGCACTGAATATCACTGCAGCTGATATATCCGGGGGACCTGGTTCACCCCTCAATGATACCTATGAAAGTTTAATTGATCAGATTCTTATAGAGATTGGAGGGAGGAGGGTTTTTGATTGGATCGTATATGTCAGACGCAGTGATGTTATCTGGAACAGTGATTTTTGTCTAAATATAAAAAGAACCGGCGAAGGTCAGGGAGGTGGTACAGTTACGGGAGGTACTGCCTATCAGGAAATCACCACTGTTGATACGGAGTATCTTCAGGGGTCCAAAAAGCTAAAAAATATTCCTAATCAGCTTCAACTCAAGCTTCTATCAGGGGTGGTTGACAGCAGAACCTATCAAACAACAGTAATATATACAGTAATTGATCTATAAGATCATGCCTTGGAGTGTACATAGGTAATAATAAATTAAATATAGGATAAATCTTAATGACAGAAAAGAAGAAAATACTTATTGTTGAGGATGACGATATCGTCGCCTTGGAGTTGAACAATCAATTGAGTGAATTTGGTTATTCCGTGTGTGACACCATCACCTATGGAGAAGATGTTATCAAGCGGGTAGAAGCCTTGGAACCGGATTTAATATTAATGGATATTAAATTAAAAGGGGAAGTTGATGGTATTAAAGCAGCGGAAGCAGTAAATGAAAAATTTGATATCCCCGTAGTATTTTTAACTGCATACTCAGATGAATCTACAGTTAATCGAGTTAAAAATACAGATCCGTATGGGTATCTAATTAAGCCCTATACTAAACGTGAATTAAAATCCACCATTGAAATTGCTCTGTATAAATATAAGACTCAGAAACAGATCCGAGAAAACGAAAAGCAGCTTTTCACTACTTTAAAATGTATTGGAGATGCTGTGGTATCTACAGATGTTAATGGTAATATTAATTTTATGAATCCCATGGCAGAAAAACTCTCGGGATGGACCTTAGAAGAGGTTCACAAAAAACACTTAACAGATTGTATACAGATCATCAGAGAAAAAGATCATAAACCTGTGGAGTCACCAATAAAACAGGTTATTGAGAAAGGAATTGTATGGAATTTAGCAAATCATACTCTTCTAGTTAATAAAGAAAATAAAAAAATCCCCATAGATAACAGTGCAGCTGCTATTAAAGATGATGATGGTAACATTAATGGAATGGTTTTAGTATTCAAGGATGTCTCTGAGCGTAAAGAAAGTGATAAAAAGATGTTGCGTTTGAACAGATCTATAAAAGCCTTGGGTGCTTGTAATCGTTCTTTAGTCAGATCAAACAATGAAGATTCTTTATTAAATGATATATGTAATTTGTTGGTTGAAATTGGGGGGTATAAATTTGTCTGGGTCGGTTTTCCGGAAAAAGGTGATAAACAAAAGCTAATCCCGGTTGCCCGGGCAGGGAATGATAATGGTTATCTGAAAATTTTTAAAGATGGTTTGGATACATACTCTCCTGAGAATCAACCACTCCCTATAAAATCATTTATTAATTCCAGAATTTATATTCAAAATGAAAAATACAGTGTTAATGATGAAATAAAATGGAAGCAAACAGCAGCCAGGTGTGGGTTTTGTTGGTCAATAAGTTTACCATTAATACATCAATCAGAAAAGATCGGGGTACTTGATATATGCTCTTCTGATATTAATGAATATGATGAAGAAGAAGTAAAACTTATTGAAGAAATGGCTAACGACTTGGCGTTTGGTATCGTTTCATTACGAACAACTAAAGCCAAAAAAGAGACAGAAAGACAGTTAAAAGAGAGTGAAGAGAAATATCGAACCTTAACTGAAAATGTAAACATTGGTATCTATAGAAATGAACCGGGAGAAAATGGTACTTTTATTGAGGCAAATTCAGGTATGCTTCGTATTTTTGGTTATGATAGTAAAGATGAATTTTTGAAACAGAAAGTATCATCACTATATCAGAATATAGAGGACAGAAAAAATGTTGATAACTTACTTACACATTTCGGATTTATAAAAGATGAGATACTATATTTAAAGAAAAGGGATGGCACTCCTATTATTTGCTCGGTTACGGCAACAGCAATTCGTAATAATAATAATGAGATTAAGTATTATGATGGTGTAATAGAAGATATTACTGAAAAGATGCAGTCAGAACAAGCCTTACAAGAAAGTGAAGAGAAGTATAGATTACTTGTAGAAAATACAGGAGAAGGAATCATAATCATTAATAAAGATCAAACAGTATTGTTTTCTAATAAAGCTGGGGCGGATATTTTTGGTCTTACTGAAAAGAAATTTGTGGGAAAGAATTTAAAGGATTATATGTCTTCAGAAACTTTTCAATTTGTAATTAATCAAATAAAAATGGGAAAATCAGGTCAGATTAATTCATATGAGATAGAAATAAACCGACCGGATGATGAAAAACGTCAGGTAATAATTACTTCTACACCTCATTTTGATCAGAATGGTAAATTTATTGAAGTATATGCAATTGTCAGGGATATAACTGATAGAGTAAAAAGTGAACAAGAAAAGGAAAAGATAAAAGCTCAACTTATTCAAGCCCAAAAGATGGAAGCAATTGGAGTGCTTACTGGTGGTATAGCTCATGATTTTAATAATATTTTAACAGCTATCCAAGTGAGTATGGATTTAGCCATGATGCAGGTTCACAGAGAAAATGATGTTTATTCTGATCTTCTTGAAGTCAAGAAGTGTACTCACCGGGCTTCACGACTTATTCGCCAGCTGCTGCTTTTCAGCAGAAAACATCCTATGGAATATAAAGTATTTGATATTAATGTTTTAATAGAGAATTTAAGTAAAATGTTATACAGAGTAATAGGTGAAGATATTAAGGTGACTACTGAATTATCTGATGATCTTTGGAAACTGTATGCTGATCAAGGAACTATTGAACAAGTTCTTATGAATCTTGCTGTTAATGCCAAGGATGCCATGCCTGATGGAGGAGAATTACTGATTACTACTCAGAATCTTACTATTGAGGATAATATCAGAGATGATTCAGAATATGAACCGGGAAGATATGTTTGTGTCACTATTAAAGACAATGGAATTGGTATGAGTAAAAAAATTCTTGAACATATTTTTGATCCTTTTTTCAGTACTAAGGATCCAAGTAAAGGAACAGGTCTGGGATTATCAGTGGTATATGGTATTATTAAGCAGCATAATGGTTGGATTGATGTAGATAGTGAATTATCCAGGGGAACTACTTTTAAAATTTATCTTCCAGTCGTTTCAGAAGAAATGAAGAATAGGTATGCAGATAAAAATTTAAATGATAATCGTCGTAAAGGTAATGGTGAAACTGTACTTTTAATAGAAGATCAGGATAAAGTAAGAGAATTCACTTCAAACGCTCTGGAAAAAAATGGGTATAAAGTTTTTAAAGCTGCAGATGGAATAGAAGCTGAAAAGATATTTTCAGAAAAAAAATATGATATTGATCTTGTTCTTAGTGATGTAGTACTGCCTGATACAAGTGGTATTGAACTAGTTGAAAATTTCAAGAAAATAATTTCTTCATTCGCAGTGTTACTCAGCAGTGGTTATACTGATCATAAAGCCCGCTGGCCTACCATAAAAGAAAAAGGATATTTATTTCTTGAAAAACCGTATACTTTAAACGATCTATTGAATAAGGTGTATGAAGCTATTCATCAGAAGAATGAATAATTAACATTCAATGATAATACCACTCACAAAATACACGAAATACACTAAATATTTTTTATGAAATATATACTTCTCTATTTTGTGATTTTAGTGTTTTTTGTGGATTTTAGGAATAATTTATATATTCTAATTACTTTTCAATGCAATTAATTTGTAAGTTATTTACTTCTTTTGTATTTTTAAAGTATAAACAAATATCGTATTAATATTTTTACTTTTAAAATTCAGGAGAATACTATTTTAAAAGTTAAATCTATAATTATTTTATTATTCTTATTATGCCATTTTACCTATTCCCAGTCAGTTAATTTACCCCTTAATCATTGGGCTTATGATTTTGTAGAGAGAATGGAAGCAAAGGGTTTTCTGCATTCACTTAATAATGATATTCGACCTGTCAGCAGAAGCAAGTTTGTTGATTACATAATTGAACTTGATAATTATAAAAAAGATCATCCCAATTGTTTTTCCAGGATAGAAAAAGAATATTTTCAAAGACTTAAAGGTGAATTCAGGGATGATTTAGCTGGAGAAAGTATTGAAGTAAAAAAAAATTTTCATGAACCGCATTTTTATTCTTTAAGAAAGAAAAATGTGTCTCATCTCTTTATTGATTTATTGGCCGGATATTCTTCAAAGATTCAGTTTAATCATAAAATTTCTGAAGAGATTTATCAACCCTATTATGGATCAATTATTCGGGGTTCTTTTAATAATATTCATTTTTATTCCGATAATAGAATTTATTCCGAATGGGGAAGAGATACATATATCCAACATTATAATGCATCCCAGGGATATCCCGTTAATACCTCAAGAGATAGTACAAGTGCAACCTGGGATGTATCAAAAAGTTATTTTTGTTTTACTATCAGAAATATTAATTTTTTATTTGGCAGAGAAAAGGTAAAGTGGGGTCCTTCAAAATTTGGAAGTTTGATGTTTTCGGGTTTAGCCCCTGATTTTGATCAGCTCCAATTAAAAATAAATCTGTTTCCCTTTACATTTATATGGCTGCATGGATCCTTAAGAAGTGACATCTCCCCTAAATGGATATCCTCACACAGACTGGCAATATCTTTAACTGATAGAGTTGATATCGGATTACATGAATCGGTAATTTACGGTGACCGGAATTTAGAGTTAGCATATTTGAATCCTGTAATACCTTATTTGATTGCTGAACATACACTTGGAGATAAAGACAACGTAAGTTTGGGATTTGATTTTAACATTAATCTCATGTATGGATTCAAAATTTACGGCGAGCTGTTAATTGATGACTTATTTGCTCCCTGGGAATTATTTTCTGATTACTGGGGGAATAAATTTGCAGTTAATATCGGAACATTCTGGATTGACCCTTTACTGATGAATGATTGTGATTTAAGAATGGAATATACTCGGGTAGAACCATATGTTTATTCTCATAGAAAAAGCGTTAATGTGTTTGAAAATTATAATTTCTGTCTGGGGAGTTTTCTGCAGCCTAATTCTGATTGTTTAATTTTTGAATTTAGAAAATTTCTGGATTCCTTTCTTCATTATAAGATGAAATATTATTATTCCCGTCATGGTGAAGGAAATAGAAGGGAACCACATAAGGATTCTGATGGTAATACAAAGAAGTTTTTAGCAGGTATTGTAGAAAAGTATAATAAAATTAGTACAGGAATATCCGGTGAGATTAAAAGAGATCTCAGATTCGATTGTGATATTGCTTATGTGAAGGCTGATAATTATCTGAATGCTGTTCAAAACAATAAAAAATGGTGGGAGTTTACCGCTAAGATTAATATAAATTGGTAATTAATAAAAATATAAAAAAATGTTTTTTTTCTTGACTTTAAATTAATAATTTTATATATTATATTTGAAAATATTGATAGTCAATTATATAATTTAATTATGTATGGGAGGTATTAATGGATGCTAAAATAAAAAAGGTACTTAATGAAGGTGACAAGATTATCCCATTTCTTAAAGATGTTTCTAATACTACACGTCTTAAAATTTTATGTATTTTGAATGTGGGAGAAAGACGGGTTGGTGAGATTCAAAAATTTTTGGGTGCTAAACAATCTTACATATCTCAACAGTTAAAATACTTGAAAAATGCAGGATATTTAACCAATCGTAGAGAGGGCACACAGATTTATTATAGTCTTGTTGATAAAAAGTTTCCAAAAATACTTGAGGCTTTGAAAAAAAATCTCGGTTAATTCATAATGTTTAAATTGTCGGGGTTATTCAAATAATGTATTTGAATAACCCCTTTTTGTCTTTAGAGTCAATTTCATAATATTCAATAATTTATTTATTTTTTATTTCTTTTTGCTGGAGTTTAGAATGAGCAGTATAAAAGAAAAGATCGAAACACTTCGCAGAATAATCCATGAACATGATTATAATTATTATGTACTCAATGAACCGGCAATTTCTGATTTTGAATATGATACACTAATTAAAAAACTGATTGAACTGGAACAGACTCATCCGGAATTAGTGACCCCTGATTCTCCCACTCAAAGAGTGGGGGGGCAGCCTACAGAAGAATTCACTACTGTTAGACATGATGTCCCTATGTTAAGTTTATCCAATACGTATGATCATGATGAGTTGTATGAATTCGAGAAAAGAATTATTAAAATATTATACCATAAAAAAATTAAATATGTAGCAGAATTAAAATTTGACGGAATTGCAGTATCATTAATTTATAAAAAAGGAACTTTTACTTTGGGTAAAACCAGAGGAAATGGAATTGAGGGAGATGATATTACCAATAACTTAAAAACAGTAAGATCAATTCCATTAAAATTAATTAATAATAATAAACTACCTCTGAATATCGAAGTAAGAGGAGAGGTATTTATGTCCAACAAGGGGTTTAATATGCTGAATCAGCAACGGCAAAAAAAGGGTCTGGATGTTTTTGCCAACCCCAGGAATGCAACAGCCGGTTCCTTAAAACTTCTTGATCCCACTATGGTTGCAGAGCGACCTCTTGAGTTTACTGCTTATTATCTGCGATCTTTGGATGAAAGTGATATAGAGAAATATAATATAACCACTCAGTTTCAGGTTTTACATTATCTGAGAAAGTTAGGGTTTCCTGTGAGTCGTCATATAACCTTAAGGGAATCAATGTGGGATGTTATTGAAAGATGTGATTTCTGGGAAGAGCACAGAGAGGATGTGGATTATGAAATTGATGGAATGGTAATTAAAGTAAATAATTTAAAATATCAGAAACAACTGGGTGCTACCTCAAAGAGTCCGCGCTGGGCAGTGGCTTATAAGTTTAAAGCAAAACAGGCTACTACTGTTTTAAAAGAAATTCATCTGCAGGTGGGGCGAACCGGTGTTATTACACCTGTGGCAGAGTTAGAGCCTGTTTTTCTTGACGGTTCAACCATAAGCAGAGCTACTCTTCATAATCAGGATGAAATATATCGTAAAGATATCAGAGAGAGGGACGTTGTTTTAATAGAAAAAGGAGGTGACGTAATTCCCAAGGTTGTGAAGGTAATAAACAAAAAACGGCCGAAGAATACAAAAAGATTTCATATGCCTCAACTATGTCCTGTATGTAAAAATAAATTAATTCAAATCCAGGGGGAAGTTGCAGTCAGATGTGAGAATATAGCCTGTCCGGCTCAAGTTTTTGGTAGCATAAAACATTTTGCTTCCCGGGACGGCATGGATATAGAAGGTCTGGGAGATGCTATCATTCAGCAATTAATCGATGGAAAAATTATTTATGATTATGGAGATTTATATCGTTTTAGAAAATCAGATATTGTGGATCTGGAAAGATTGGGGGATAAAAGTGCGGAAAATCTTTTGCAGAATATTAAAGAGAGTAAGAACAGATCTCTGGATAGATTGATTTTTGCTCTGGGAATAAGATTTGTAGGAAAGAATGTTGCCACCATATTAGCAGATTTTTTTGAATCCATTGGAAAGATTCAGAATGCTTCGTTTGAGGAACTTGAAAAAATTGAGGGTATTGGCCCTAAAATTGCTGACAGTATAATAAAATTTTTTGATAATAAAAACAATCAAAAAATAATTAATAAATTAAAAGATGTTGGGTTAAAAATGAAAGAAAAGCGTTCAGTCTCAGCCGGAGGTATTTTTCAGGATAAAACATTTGTATTGACTGGATCGCTTACCCGGTTTACCAGACAGGGAGCAACGGAATTAATTGAATCTGAAGGGGGAAAGGTTACTTTAAGTGTAAGTAAAAATACCGATTTGGTTTTAGTTGGTGAAAATCCGGGTAAAAAATACAGTAAGGCTTTAAATCTTGACCTGAAAATTATTGATGAAGACAGTTTTAGCAAAATGCTGGAAAAAGCAAAGGATATCAGTCTTCCTGAAGACAGTCAGTTAAAGATTGAAATGTAATAAATCCTCACTTTTTATTGACATAAATTAAAAAAATCCTTATGATATAGAAACTAAGTAAAAATGGAGTGTACTGTGAGTAACAAAATTAGGACGGCAATTAATCCCAAGCGGGAAGAAAATTTTCCAGAATGGTATCAGCAGGTAATCAAAGGAGCAGACATGGCTGAAAACAGCCCTGTTCGTGGTTGTATGGTTATTAAGCCTTGGGGATATACTCTCTGGGAGAATGTACAAAAAGAGCTTGATGATAAATTTAAACAAACCGGACATGTCAATGCCTATTTCCCTCTTTTTATCCCCCTTCACCTCATGGAGAAAGAAGCAAAGCATGTGGAAGGCTTTGCAAAAGAATGTGCAGTGGTTACCCATCATCGGCTGGAAGCTAGTGAAAAAGAAGGATTAAAGCCAGCTGGTAAACTGGAAGAACCTCTAGTTATACGCCCTACATCAGAGACCATAATTGGTGAGATGTTTTCCAAGTGGATACAGAGTTACCGGGATTTACCTCTTCTTATCAATCAATGGGCCAATATTGTCAGGTGGGAGATGAGAACCAGACTTTTTTTGCGTACTACGGAATTCTTATGGCAGGAAGGACATACAGCTCATCAAACCGAAGAAGAAGCCTGGGAGGAGACTTTAACTATACTGGAGATATATAAAAATTTTGCAGAAGAGTATATGGCAATACCAGTTTTGACCGGAGAGAAGACAGAGAACGAACGATTTCCTGGTGCAGTGAAAACTCTATGTATTGAAGCTATGATGCAGGACAGAAAGGCTCTCCAGTCTGGAACCAGCCATTTTTTGGGACAAAATTTTGCCAGAGCCTCAAATATTCAGTTTCAGAATCGGGAGGGAAATTTATCCTATGTATGGACTACATCCTGGGGAGTTTCAACCAGATTAATAGGAGGCATGATTATGGTTCACGGGGATGATAATGGTATGTGTCTGCCTCCCCGTCTGGCTCCCAGGCAGGTAATAATTTTGCCAATTATAAAAAAGGAAAGTGATAAACAAGAAGTTCTGAATTACTGTAAGGAAGTAGTGAAAAAGTTACAGGATCAGTGGTATTATGGAAGAAAAATTGAAGTATATCTTGATACCAGGGAGATGAATGCAGGGGAGAAAAGCTGGGAGTGGACCAAGAAAGGGGTACCGGTAATTCTTGAGATTGGCCCCCGGGATATAGAAAAAAACAGTGTTTTTGTGGCCCGAAGAGATAAAAGTCGTAAAGAACGGTACAGCCAGAAAAAAGAGATTTTTACCCAGGAGATTACTGGTCTGCTGGATAGTATTCAGCAGGCTCTTTTTAAAAGAGCCAAATCTTTCCGGGATGAGAACACCAGAAAAATTGATGATTATAATTCTTTTAAACAATATTTTACTCCTGAAACAAAGAATGCATCCGGAGTATTCGGCGGTTTTGCTCTGGCCCACTGGTGCGGCAGTCAGGAATGTGAAAATAAAATCAATGATGCCCTTGGTGTAGGCATACGGTGTATTCCATTGGGTAATCAAAGTTCCGATGAAGGGAAATGTATTTTATGTGGTAAAACAAGCAGGAGCAGAGTTGTTTTTGCTCGGGCATACTGATTGTTCATAGGTTCAGTCTAAAAAGACATCTCCTAAGGAATACACGAAACACACTGAATATTTTTATTAAAGTTATGTGCTTCTATTTCGTGATTTCCGTGCTTTTGGTGGGTTTTCAGGGCTGACCCATTAATTGATCACAATATCACAAAAATTTTATGAATATGGAATAATTTAAAATGTATGATAAGATGCAAGAAATATTTTTAGTTTCCGGTTTAAGGAGAAAAAGACAGAGATTTGAATAAAAACAAAGAAAAAATTTCAAGACGTAAAACAAAACAGGTTCTGGTTGGTAATGTTGCCATTGGAGGCAATGCTCCGGTGTCAGTTCAGTCAATGACCAATACTAAAACTCGGAATGTTACTGCAACCATAAGACAGATAACAGATTTGGAAAGAGCAGGGTGCGAAATAGTCCGGGTTGCTGTACCAGATCTGAAATCAGCCCAGGCCCTGGCAGACATAAAAAAAAGTATCTCTATTCCGATAATTGCAGATATACATTTTAATTATAAATTAGCTCTGAAAGCTATGGAAAACGGGGCTGATAAAATTCGCATAAATCCCGGTAATATCGGATCTGAGCAAAAGGTCAAAGCTATAATTGATAAAGCCAAGGATAAGAATATCCCCATACGAATTGGTGTGAACAGTGGATCTCTAGATAAAAAAATCATACAAAAATATGGAGGGGTTACAGCTCAGGGATTGGCTGAGAGTGCTTTTGATTATATTACATTATTCCAGAAAATGGATTTTAAAGATATTATTGTTTCCTTGAAAGCTTCGGATGTGAAGATGATGATAGAAGCTAACCGTATTTTTGCCAGTAAAACAGATTACCCCCTCCATCTTGGTGTTACTGAATCCGGTATTCCCAAAAGAGGGATCATACATTCTTCAGTAGGAATCGGAACTCTGCTTGCGAATGGGATAGGTGATACCATCCGGGTTTCTCTAACCGGAAATTTTACCGAGGAAATCCATACCGGATATGAGATATTAAGATCATTGCAACTCCGGGAGCATGGAGTAAATATTATATCCTGTCCAACCTGTGGACGCATACAGGTTGATTTAATTCCTCTAGTGGAAGAACTGGACAAACAGCTGATGCATGAAAAAAAACCCATAACTGTAGCAGTAATGGGGTGTGCAGTAAATGGACCGGGGGAGGCAAGAAAGGCTGATATTGGAGTGGCCTGCGGGAAAAAATATGCTCTTTTATTTAAAAAAGGTAAGGTGATAAAAAAAATCAGGGAGAATGAAATAGTATCAACTTTACTGAAAGAAATTCAAAATTTCTGATGAAGAAGGGAGGATAGAATGCTTGAAAATGTTGAATGTTTGGGACATGCTACAGTGAAAATTAAAAATGATTTAGTTATATATATAGATCCCTATAAAATTTCTGATACTGATAAGGCAGATATAATTTTAATAACTCATGATCATTATGACCATCTGTCTCTTCAGGATATTAAAAAAATACAAAAGGAAGAGACAGTTATTGTAATTCCATCTGTAGCAATAGAGGGAGTGAGCGGAAATGTAAAGGAAATAAGTCCGGGTGATTCAATTACAGTAAAGGGGATAAATATTACAGCAGTGCCTGCATATAATATTAAGAAAAAGTTCCATCCAAAAAAGAAAAACTATGTTGGATATATAGTGACGATAAATAATATATCTTATTATCATTCCGGAGATACAGATAGAATACCTGAGATGAAAGATTTAAATGTAGATGTGGCTTTTTTGCCAGTAGGTGGCACGTATACTATGGATGCTAAACAAGCTGCTAAAGCAACAGAGGATATTAAACCAAAAGTAGCAGTACCTCTGCACTACGGGAGTGTGGTTGGTTCCATGGATGATGCTGAGGAATTCAAGAGACATTGTAATTGTGAAGTTCGCATATTCTACTAGGAGTATCAATTTTAATAGAAGAAGATATGAATTTCAAAAATAATATCACAATGAGAGTTCCCCTGATAAGGGAGATATAAAGGGGTTTATTATAAAATATTATTTTTGAGATTTATATTTAGCCTGGATTATTCATGAATCTCACAGGAGAACAGGTCAGAGGTGGATTCCCGCCTGAAAATCGCGGGAATGACCGAGGGATGGGCTGTCATTCCCGAAATCATGTATCGGGAATCCAGGGAGGGGAAAAATCCATAATAAAAAAAAAGTTATCCTTGCTCAGGAAAAAATTTGTGAATACTTCAGGTTAGACAAAAAATTTATTTTTAATCCGACCCTTTACTGTACGTTAAAGATATTGGAAAAATAACTTTGGTTATTGAATCTATAAACAATGCAGAATAGACTTTTTTTAAAAATATATTTAATTCTTATTTTTTCTCTGGGAGGTATTACAGTATTACATTCTCAGGATTTGTTGTGGCCAACTGATGCCAGTCGTCTTATAACTTCCACATTTTGTGAATTTCGTCCCGGGCATTTCCATGCCGGTATTGACATAAAAACCTGGGCCCGATCAGGATATAAGATTTTTGCGGTTGAGGATGGATCGATAATTCGTATTAAGACCTCTCCTTATGGATACGGCCGGGCAGTGTATCTAAAACTTGATAATGGTTTAACAGCGGTGTATGCTCACCTTTCAGATTTTTCACCAAGAATAAAAACTGTGGTTTTACAGGAACAAAACAGGATTGACAGATATTCCATTAATAAATATTTACCGGAAGGAGAATTGAGGGTACGAAAAGGAGAGATTCTAGGATATACAGGACGAAGCGGAACCGATGTACCTCATCTTCATTTTGAAATCAGGGATATCAATAATAATCCTATTAATCCCTTTATGGCAGGATTTACAATCAAGGATTCCATATCTCCTACAATTAATGCACTGGCAGTAACTCCTCTAAATAGCGGCTCAACGGTAAACGGAGACTTTGTTACTCAGATTATCCCGGTGGACTATAGGGGTAAAAATCACTATTTTTTAACTGATACTGTTTTCTGTAATGGTGAGATCTGTTTTTCTCTGGCTGCATATGACAGGGCTGATGGTGCCTATAATAGATTTACTCCCTATAGGCTGGCTCTTTTTATTGATAATACCTTAATTTTCTCCACGAAGTATGACAGCCTTTCTTTTGAGCAGACCCGTCAAATATTTTTAGATAGAGATTATAGACTGATGAAACTGGGCAGAGGGTATTTTCATAATCTCTATCGTTCCCAGGGTAATACTCTTGATTTTTATTATTTTAAGGGAATAAGAACCGGAGTTGTACACTGCACAGAACAGCAATTGCCTCATAATAAAAGGGTTACTGTTGAGGATGACGGTTCAGTTATACTCAGTCCGGGATTGTACAAGATTAAAATCATTGTTTCTGATTATTATAATAATACTTCAGCGCTTTCTGGTTGTCTGAATATAAGTGAACGCCCCAATTTTCCTCATAAATTTGTTTATAATCCTGATACTTCTGAAACTGGTTTTTATACAGAGTTTATAGAGGATTATCTGTATTGTTCTCTCCCATTAGAAGAATCATTATCAGATATCCCTGTAGTTACAGTTGAGTTGCATCCCTGGAAGAGTGTTTCCATTCCGTTGATTAAAAACATTAACGGATTCAGCGGGCAGTTGCCGCTGGATGATTATTCCGGTTTGCTAATTATTAAAGCTGACTGGGCTGATTATAGAGAATCTTTTAGCTTTATTGATACAGTTTTTATACACTCCATAAACAAGTATTCCTCCTTCATTCTCCCTTCCAGGGATACTGTGTGTAATGTTCACTTTCAGCAAAATAGTCTTTATCATTCAATAAAAGGATACTGTAAAATAAGTAAATTGGACCATCCTGACTGTATCTATGGATATCAGTATCAGGTGTATCCCCAGACCGTCCCCCTTAAGAATCCGGTTAAAGTTGAATTTAATATATCTCTGGGAGCTAAAGTGCAGAATAAAGCAGCTATTTATTCGATTAAGGAAGGTGAGTTTTCCTTTATTGGTAACAGGTGGGAGGAAAATGTTATTTCCGGCTGGTCCAATAAATTAGGGAATTTTACTCTCCTGCAGGATACCATTGCACCGGAAATCGATTATGTTAAACCGGCATCGGAAGGAACTATTACTACTGCTTTCCCTGTTATTGAGGTTGGTTTTTCAGACTCGCTTTCCGGAATAGCTGGAGAAGATTGTTATATCATCAGAGTAGATGGAAAGAAAAAGATTGTAGAATACGATCCGGAACGGGACCGGTGTTATTGTCCCATCAGAGAACCCTTGACTTCCGGGATTCATTTTCTGGAAATTATGGTGAAAGATAGAGTTGATAATGTGATAAGATGGAAGGGATGGTTTAGCGTAGATGATTCTGAAAAGACATAGAGAGCTTATTCATTTTCTGTTAATATTAATTTTTAGAGAGGTTGTCATAATCATCTAAATCCTTATGTCGTCCGCTGGTTTTTTTGTTAAGCTTCAAATGTTTTAAATCAATAATGTTTAATTCAATTCCATCGATTGTATCCACAACTCGTTGTTTAAAGCATTCTTTAAAATCTACACCTGCAATTGAGGTTAATATTTCGATTCGAATGGGAGCAATTCCCATTCGAACAACATTCTTTTCATTCAGTAATTTCAAGAATTCTTTGAAGTCTGGAGGTAGCACCATTTCCATAATTAATCCTTCTCAATAATTCTATATGTTGCAATCTTTCAATTGGTGTACGGGAAAACCAGTAATTTTTATCATGGGATTGATCCGAAAGAGATACAACTGAAAGGGAGCTTTTGTCAATCCTTAAACTACTTATTTTTTTATCCATAAATTATATTCTCATTTTTATTCTAGTGATAATAGATTCAAATTCCGTAATTACTATTCATAAGAATCTTAATATTTAATATATACAAATTTTTCAATTTTTTCAAATATATTCTTTATCCGTTCTTATTACATAGTATAAGATGATATTTTTATTTTCAGTCCAAGAGTAATAGAAACAGAAAAAGATTTATTTGAGGACTTCTCGCGGATTCTTAATAACCTTTTTATCATTTCTCACCAGCCATAAAATCCTATCCCGGCTTATACCCTGCAGAGCATAGTCACGACCAATACGATTATTATGAAAATCCATAGCCCGCTGGGCAGCTGTATTGGTAGGAAGCGTTTCATGGGCATCAGTTACTTTTTGGGCAAACTCCGGACCGAATTCACGAGTCAGTAAATAGCTCCAGAGCACATGTCGATAAGCATCTTCCGGTACGGATCTGTTTTTCCTTTTTGCTTTCCGGGAAGAATCCTTGGCATCAAGGGTAATCTGCATAATACGGGTTGCCCGAAGAGGATAACGGGCAATGATGGCTGCTTCCTCATCAGAAAGCTCAACAGCAAATATATTTGCCATTTTTTTGATATCTTCTTTATTAAACCGAAGCAATATTTGCCCTTCTTCTTGTACTGTATGCAAATAGACCTGAGATTTTTTTTCATTGAGATTTATCGTTACCCGGGCCCGCAGGATAATGTCGAAACTTGTTTTTCTTTCATCAAACAGGTTGGTAATGTTTTGGAATCCCTTTTTAAATCCGGCAAGAGGCTGGGATAGTAAGATAGGTTGACCAAGCTCAATAAACCCTTGATCTATGCGGGCAAAGGAGGTACCGGGGATATCTTTTAATTGCTTAACATAAGTATTAAAATCAGAGCAGGAAATGGTGATTGCAGTTTTTTTCAAACGCAAGAGACGAAAATGTATTTTTTCAGCATAAAAGTAAGATGTAAAGAATTTATTATTTTTTTGTAATTTAACAAGAGAGTAAAAATCATACACTGTAATTGTTCTCAGTGAGGAAAATCGTATACATTTATAATCATAATCATCAAGGGTTATCCCTTGATTTTTAAGCTGAGGTTTTAATTGTGTTATGATAGCGCGTGCAGCAGCGTCAAAGATCATTCCACTCACAAAATATATTCCAGATACGAGTATAAGAAGAATAATAAAAGTGATGAAGAATTTTTTCATGATTGTTGCTCCTTATATCTTTTTTAAAAGTATTGTAATATAAATGCACTAATATTTTAAATTTAAAACGTCTTTATGATGGTTGATTATAGTAGAATTAATTGAAAATACAGTTAAAAAACCCAGGAAAGTTTGGTGAAAAAGGTGCTGTTCTGTCCTTTTTCCTCTGTATAGCGAATGGTTCCTTCCTGATAAGCGAGCTGAAGAGAACCAAATGGAGGCAGAAATCGCCAGACTATCACCAACTGGAAGGTCTTTCGCAGCAGATTAAAATCAGGATTTTTCCAGAAGCTGTAAAGCTCATATCTGTTCTGATAAAAAAGCTTAACATACAGATCATTATTTACATAATAGCTTGTACGAAGGTGATGAATCCAGCTGTTGTTTTCCGCATCTCCGGGATTCAGCCAGGTTTTTTCTGCCTGATAGGTAACATTCCATCCTTGCAAAATTTTCAGTTCCAGTCCTCCTTCAATCACTTCCATCTCACTGTCATAATTCTTCCCCCGTTTGTACTCAAGACTGGCTGAGAACCCCTGATTGTTGTCAAATCCCAGATCAATACCCCAGGCATGATTCCGGAAATTTTTCTCAAAGTAAGGTGCATATTCTGCTTTGAAATCAGCTTCATAGATAAATTCCAGACTGTACATTTTCAGATATTCTATCTCTATATCTGCATCCAGAGCCCAGCTCCGCAGATAGTCATTCTGGCTCCAGTATTGATTATAATTTATCGAAGGCTGGACAGAATCAAATCCATATCTGTTTATCCAGAAAGTATGCTGGATTCTGGAATCTAATTCCTTCCTATCATCATGTCTGATAAATCCAATGGTATTCATATTTTCCTTTATTCCGATACCATAATGAGAATAACGCAGATGGAAATGGCTGAACTGGGAGTCATAGGCAGGACGAATAAAATAAGTCCAGGTACCATTACTAGCCGGCCCATGAGACTTGATAAATTGGCTTGTCATCCCCAGTACATCAGTAAAGAATAAAGTTCCCACCAGGCCAAAGGATCCGCTGTTTTTTTGCTGAAAGGTTCGGTTTGCACCAATCAGGCCAATGGTGGAACCGCTGGCAAATTCTCTGTTAATCCGGAATACAGAATACAGTGCTGTTTCCCCGGGTTCTCCGGATGTACCAGCAGTTGTGGGATCGGATTCAGTGACCAGTCCGTTCACGTTCCATTTACCCAGCTTGCCGTTAATCTTAGTCCCCCAGGGAATTTCACCGATACGACGGGAATAAAACTGTCTGATACGGGTGGAGTAGTTTTCTGCCCCTTCAAGAAAGAAAGGGCGTTTTTCCGGATAACTCAGTTCGAAGCGGGTCAGATTAACCTGTTCTACGTCCCCTTCAATAGTGGCAAAGTCGGGGTTAAGAGTAAATGATACTCCTAAATTACTTACTGGATTAAACCGTGCATCCAATCCTATATTACGGCGGGGGTGTTCTCCTTTTTCAAACTCTCCCTGAACATAGGGAATTAATGTATATTTTTTTACTGATAATTCTTTCAAGTTAAGATTAGTCAAGAAGCCGAATTGAGATACCCGGGTAGTAGTTATGAGGTCTTTATTAATAAAATGACTTTCCTGCAGCCGGGCTATCCAGCGGCCGGCTCCAAAACCCCAGCTAATAAGATTTTCATTATATTTTATTGATTTAAAGGGAATACCGAATTCACAACTCCAGCCCTTATCGTAAATATAGGCTTGGGCATACCAGGTTTCATCCCATTGAGTATCAGTTGTTCTGCCATTATCGGCAAAGCGCATATCAATCTGAGTGCTAAGAGGATTTATAGCAAACATATAGGCACTGTTGTTATCATTGAAGGTATCCAGAGCCAAAGCGACAGCATCATCATTAAAAATTCCTCCGTCCCTTTTAGTTGCACGGGCAGTAATTTTATGAGGATCGGGATCCTTGCAGTCAAAGGCAACATAGAGCATTTCCTCATCATATACAGCTTGTACAATGGTAGTAAAAGTTGCAGGTGCATTATGATGGGGCTGGAATTGATAGAATGTATCGATTGAATCAGCTTGTTGCCATGCAGATTCATCTAAAATACCGTCAATAATTATGGGTGAGTTAGTGCGGTTGGCAGTCAGCTCTTGAGCCTGACTGCAAAGTGGTAATACAATAAATAAAAAAGTGATTGTTGTGAATAAATAATCAAAGACATTTTCAGGTTCAGAAGGTTTAAACGACATTTTAAAATCCTCACTAAGAAATGGATGAAAATAATAGTTGGTTCGGCTTTATTACTTGTATATTGAGAAGTCGCTGTTCTGTGGATACATTTGTTATGTTATTTTTCTCAATAATTTTTTTGCTTCCGTATACCCGGTTTCGATCAAATCATCTGCCTGATCCATGTCCACCATATTGAATGGAGACAGATCCGGTTTAATGAGAATATCCGCTTCTTCTGTCTGTACTTTAGTGGCGGACTTCAATATAAAATCAAAAGATCTCAATAAAACTTCAACAATATTTTCAGGTTTTTTATGTGCATGCTCTGCATTCAAATCAACGCTGATGATAAAATCAGCACCCATTTCTTTTAATGGCATAACAGGAACATTCTCAACAATGCCGCCATCGACCAGGAGTCTGTCATTGTTCTCAACAGGAATAAAAATACCGGGAATACATGTACTCGCCATGACAGCCGTGGACACACTGCCTTTTTTAAACACAACTTTTTCTCCGCTGGTAATATCGGTAGCAACTATGGCAATAGGAATATCTGCCTGTTCAATGGTTTCATCGCCGATATTATCCTTAATTACATCACCTAATTTTTTATTCGACAGCAAACCTAATTTGGGAACTGATAATCCGGAAACATTTAGCCATTTCAGATCTTTGGTGATTTCTTCGATTTCTTTCCAGCTCTTGCCAAAAGCATAGAACGCTCCGATAAACGCCCCTATGCTTGTTCCCGAAATATAACTAATGGAAATGTTATGCTCCTCAAGCGCTTTTAAAACCCCAATATGGGCGGCGCCAAGAACAGCGCCGCCTCCAAGAGCCAATCCAATTTTTTTGTTTTTCGTTTTTTTATTAAAAAATTTCATTGCTATTTTATTCTCCGAATTTTCCTAAAGCGTTCTTTACCGAATCGCCTAATGTTTTCCAGCTTTTATCAACACCTTCTTTTAGTTCTTTCCAGGCTTCTCC
>JAWODZ010000161.1:0-3392 GCA_046483025.1 bacterium | reverse complement strand
AAGAATGGGTAAGTAAATAGTGAAATAATAGAACTAGTGAACGTTGCAATAATACAATAAAGGAGGAATAGAAAGCAAATAGTGCAATGATGGAATAAGGTAAGAATGGGAAGATTGCAAGGAGTTCCACCTTTTTGTAATTGCCAGGAGTATTTTTCTTTTTTTGTCATTACGAGGAGTATTTCTCTTTTGTCATTGATTTAACTCCAGTGATTTATGAAAATTTATAAATATCCAAAAAGGCAATAATGAAAAAACAATATTCCATTATTCCAAGCTATATTGCTTAAGTAATCAACTTTTCTTCTCTTTTTTCAAAAAAAAATAAACAATAAACCAAAAACATTTTTCTGCACATTTTCCTTCCCCCTTGGAAGAAATTCAATAATTCCCTCTCCCCTCGGAGGGAGAGGGTTTGGCTATAAATTATTAAATAAAATGTGATTACAAAAGCTCTGCTGACGATTATCACGGGTAGAGCTTTTGTAAGAAAAAATTACTTACTCTATGAAGACATTATTCAGATGTTTAGTATACTGAATTGGGAGATAATATTTCAAACATGATTCCAGTAATACCAGTAGTATCTGAATCGTCATCATCTATAGAGAAATTACGAATATCAGTATCTCCGGCAGTTGAACGATCTTCTATTGCTATTTTTAAAGAAAGTTTCATTGTATTTATTGTTACATTGTAAAGTTGATCCATCATAGTTGGATTATTATCGAACAGAACATCATTGTGTGCTTGAGCTGCTGCAGCTGCAATCAGCAGAGAATAGGATGCACTATTAATACCAGGAATATTAATTGTGGTACTATCACTGATTGTTCTACTACTGTGGTTCCCAATAGGGCTCGTGTTTCTATGACCTGTTATATTAAAGGAGTGGGCGAACCAGTGATTTTCATTTTCAAGCTTGCAGATGAAATTACTATTTTCAGTGCTGGATACAATTTTGTAAAAAGCTGCAATACTTGGATATCCATTGCCTACTTTACTTACTATTTGTTGAAATCCGTCAACTTCTGTAGGGATATTTCCCATATCTTCATTTGTTGCAAAAATAACAATGATAAGATCTCCTGCAGAAGTAGAGGGCAATGGAACCGATATTTCACTATTATTATAATCACCAGTAGAGGAAAGGGAATTAGAAACCCCTCCATAATAATATTTAGGAGAAGCGTAAGCCATTGAAATTTCCACAGGTTCGGTATCTGGAGTAAAAGAGGATTGGTTATCTTGATATCCATTAGCAGTCACAGTGTAATAATAGGTTATCCCACTAGTTAAATCGACATCCAGTGTCGCTTCACCATTTTCGCCAGTGGTCTGGGTAGATCCAACAGGATTATTTCTATCAATATCAGAGAATACACTGATTTGTGCATCTTGAATAGGGCTATTATCGGTCTCATCGTTAACTTTAAAACTTACATTATAGACATGTATCATAAATATTGGAGAATCATTAGTAACATCAACATCAGTACCGTTTACTTCAAAATAACCTCTGACACCAGGTTCATCAATAGATGTTCTTTGTATAGATAAAATATCTACCGGATTTACAGGACTTTCAGAAGGATAGTCTGCATAGCCTTCTTTGCTTACCCTGAACCAGTATTCACCATTAGGAAGCTTTACTGAGGCCTTACCTTCATTGTCAGTTTCGGTTTCAGTTTTCTTTGTGTTTCTTTCAGCATCTGTAAAGATTTCTATTTTAAATCCTGAGAAGTCATTTGAAACACCATTTCTGCTGCTTATCCCTGCTGGTGTACCATCAGCTACCTGAAAGCTTACCTCATATTTCTTGATAGTGGGAGCAGAAGGTGTATAGGGTTTTGTAACAGTGATCTTTATCGTATCGGTAAAAGAACCATCATCTGTTGTAACCGTTATATTGGCTGTCCCCCTTGATAGGGCGGTTACCATACCATCATCATCAACTGTAGCAACATCCTCATTATCTGATTCCCAGGTGATTGCCTTATTGTCAGCATCTTCCGGGGTTACCACTGTTGTTAATTGCAGGGTTTCATCAACTTTGATTGATTGATTGATCTTCTTCAGTTATACTTACTCCGGTAACATCTATTACCTCGGGAACAGGAGGTACACAGCCGACAAAAAAGAATACAAGTATTAGTAGTATGATAATTGATAATATCTTTTTGTTTTGTTTCATTCTAGATTTTTTCTCCTTATTTTTTAAAATATCATATATTTTAATTTAATTATTTGATGAGTATTTTACATCTAATACATTCCAATAAGTGCAAATAATGACCTATCTAAAAAATTTTACTATTTATAGGATATTTCTCAGTAAACCACCCCCATAAGCCTTGTTCAAATGCGAACCATGCAAAATCAAAAATAATCTAATATTTAATCAGCAAAAACTTTTATAACTATACCATATTAATGTGATAAATTTATATAAAATTCATAAAAGTATAGATAAAGAATTGATGAAGTTGTAATGTAACCTATAACAAATTAGGAATGATGGTAAATTATGGTAATCTATTTTTAAATTTGGTAAGATAGAAGAAGCTTAAAAAAATTAAAAATGAAGAAAAATTATCAGTAAAAGAATAGTAAGTAAGGTGGTGGGAGAATGAGTGAGCCGAAAAAACTGGATTTGCATTCTCTGGATATAACCCGGCAGCAGAAGGAAAAGTTAAGAAAATTATTTCCAGAGGTTTTTACCGAAGACAGGATTGATTTTGAAAAATTAAAGAAAACCTTGGGTGAAAATATAGATAATGGAAAAGAGCGTTACAGCATGACCTGGCCTGAGAAATCAGACTGTTTTAAGTTGATTCAAAGTCCCAGTATCGGAACTCTCAAACCAGCCCGGGATGAATCTGTCAATTATGATATTACCGAAAATCTCTTTATTGAGGGTGATAATCTGGAAGTCTTGAAATTATTGCAAAAATCCTATTACGGTAAAATCAAGATGATTTATATTGACCCGCCTTACAATACCGGCAATGATTTTATCTATCCAGATGATTTCAAGGAAAACCTGAGCACCTACCTGCAGTATACCGGACAGGTTGACGCAGAGGGCAGGAAATTTTCCACAAACACCGATACGGAAGGACGTTTTCACAGCAAATGGCTGAATATGATGTACCCCAGGCTATTTCTGGCGAAAAATTTATTGAGAGATGATGGGGTTATTTTTATCAGCATTGATGATAATGAGGTATGTAATTTACGGAAGATTTGCGATGAAATCTTTGGAGAAGAGAATTTTGTAGCAGTTTTACCAACTATAATGAATTTAAAAGGTAATCAAGATCAGTATGGTTTTGCTGGAACACATGAATATACTATTGTTTTTACTAAAAACAAAGAAAAGGCAAAATTTG
>JAWODZ010000002.1:0-3802 GCA_046483025.1 bacterium | reverse complement strand
TTTTGGTAGTGTTCCATCCAGTGTGTCTGGAGATTTGTCTTTCTCAAGTTAGTTTCACAATTCAAAGTTATATTTTTTTCTTTTCCCCGGTTTGATAAATAATAGAACGATTTATCAAACCGGGGAAAAGAAAAAAATATAACTTTGAATTGTGAAACTAACTTGAGAAAGACAAATCTCCAGACACACTGGATGGAACACTACCGATTTGTCCATTTTCATGATCGTCTTTCCCTAGCAAATTCGGATATACCCAGGTTACATTTGCATCCCTACCAGCGAAATAAGGACTATGTGCATGCCATGTGGACCACTGTAATGATTGATTCTGAGTAATAGAATTTGAATATGAAAGTGCCCAGTAATCTGAACTCCCTTCCTTAAGAGCAACTGTTTCTGAGGCTGTGCCAGTTATTCCGCTACCAATCTTGTGTTGTAAAATATGTGCAAATTCGTGCCATATAATGTCTCCATCTTCAGCACCATCTACCATGTAGGTTCCCAATCCTAGATAGTGACCAATTGGATCATAATGTCCTGGTGATATACTACCATCAAGTCCATGGGGATCTACACTAATTTCCATTAATGAAGAATTGCTATAGCCCAATTGTTCTACTCTTCTGGCTGCTTTATCAACATGGTAATAGCACATAACTGCTTCAAATTCAGGTTGATTTCTTGTAAAGTTAAATGCATTTGGATTTATTAACTCTGGAATGTTTAGTGAAGGTGGCTCCTTGTTTTCTACCACACAGTAAGGTCCTTTTAACTTATAGACATTATCTTCAAAAGTAATATCTTGTAAAGTAACAGATATTCGTGCAGCGTCCAGTTCAGTACTGGTAGCATTATTATTATCTGTATACCCAGGATCACCGTAACTATTATTTGTATATTTCGTTGGACTGGGCTCAAAAACCATTCCTTGACCATTAATGGGTGAATAACTAGCAATATCATCGACATGTATGATCCTGCTATCATTAGCATTTATGAAAATACGCCATACGCCCAAAGGGTCTAATGTAGAAATATTTACTACCCAAGCTAATTCCATACCTCTGTCTATACTTTCAAATATCGTAAGTTCAGTAATTGGAGGTTGTCTGGTTTCACTTCTTAAATTAATGTAATTTGATGCTGTTCGAACTGCATCTTCAGCGGAAACTTCTGGCTTAACGTTAAAATCGTTTGTAGCTTCAATTCTTCTAAAACCGTTTAATAATGCTGTCACTGTATTGTATTTATTCACTGTTACAATACTGGATGACGAAAAAATGGGAATGTTATTTAAATGTTGCTCGAAATAAACATACGTGCGTGTATGTGATGGAATGATCTTAATGATTCTAATATTTCTTAAATCATTAAACACACCTAATTCAGAGCTTATTGACTTTAAGTAGTCCTTTGCGACGCCTTCAGGGCTTGTCGATTTATCATTGGTATAATGTACATCATAATCGGCTCTTAGGATATTAGTACCCAATTCTATATCTTTATGGTTAAATCTATAAGTTTCAATATCCTTAAGGTTATACTTATAGTAATTTACAAGAGATAATGGCTTCTGTGCAATTGCTCCCATCGGCCCAATGGCAGCAATAAATATTATAAAAAATTGGTAAAAGCTTTTCATTTGGTTACTCTTATATAATAATAATAATCCCCATCTTCAATATATTCAGAAAATATTAATGTGTCCTTGGTTCTAAACTGGAATAAGTTCTCATCATGCCTATTATAATGGAGCAAAATATCTGGTACGATCTTTCTATACCAGACGGATTCAGTCTCAGAAAATCTTCCATATTTCTTAATAGTATCTTCTTTAAAAGTGACATAATTAATTGATGAATCCTGGTTCATGGATAAGAAATGAACTGTACTTGTGAATAGAGGTTGTGCAGTGCCGGCATAATTTTTAGTAAAAATCCATGTCCATTCTCCTTTTAATGTATCAAAAAGTGTTTTTAGATCGGGCTCTTCCAGGCAATTTGGGCACTCCGTTTTTTCACAACTCTGTATAAGGGTAAATCCTGTTAAAACCAGGAAACAGATGTTGAGGCTTAATATTTTTTGTTTCATTATTGGATGGCTTTACATTTCAAGACTAGTCTAAATTTACAAGTTACAATAAATTTTTTTAATAGCTTTTCATGTAGTTTATTTTTGTTCTATGGTGGTTGTATATTGCTGTCTTTCAAAACTGAACGCTAACGGTCGGCGGTATGTTTCAGTAGGCGTTAACGGGCACCCGCCCGTTATGGCGGGCTTTTTGCTCACCTTTCATACTACCTTCTCGTTTCATGTATAAAGTTAACCTTTCTTAATTAAATAGAGCGCAGGCCTCAGCGGGGATTTGCAAAAAGCCTGACAAGACTATTGAACATACCGCAAGTTATGGCCTGTGTTATTTTTGAATCAGATTGATTTCTGAGAGTTCCTGCCCAATTTGGTGAATGCCCATCAATATCTTGTCTCTTTGTGAATCTGAAGGTTTCTTGTGTCCCTGTACATATTGTGACAAGAGGGTAGGATTCATTCCAATCCGTTCAGCCAGGAATTTAGAGTTTAATACTCTGTAATACGTAAAAAACTGTTTAAAATCGATCTCGAATTTTATATTTTCCCGCGCAATCTTAACTTCTTTATCTTCAAAATAGAGATTACTTGCCTCAAAAGCATTATCTAATAATTCCGCTACAGTTCTTCCGGTAGTATATATCGGATAATCTACTGAATATGCTGAAAACCCTGTATCAGTTTTTTCCAGTATCATTACTATCTTCTTTTTTAATGTTTTCATCCCTACGGCCTTATTTTAATCCTGCGTCCTTCTTTATTTTATTCTCCAATCCTTTACCTAGCTCACGTGAACCATGATTTGGAAACACTATCATTCCATATTTCCGGTCATGTTTTAATTTTACGTGCGAACCACTTTGTGAAACAGGATACCATCCGTCTCTTTTCAATATTCGCAATAATTCAGAGCATTTCATAATGCAGTTCTATCAGACACAAAGGTAAATAATAATTTACCTATTTACAAGTATTAATGGCTATTTTATGTACGGTTTTATAACATTGGCCATAACGTTTGATGGTATGGTGTCGTGCGGGATTACGAGGCGATTTCCTATCAGTTTACACCGACTTTTTTTACGAGCCACAACCGCTCGAAAACCGCTGAAACCCGCATGCACTATACCATGTGTTGGGCGTTCGTGCATTTTATCTTTCTGCAATTACTAACATTTCAAAATCATTAGTTGTTAATTTATCTACTCTGGAAAAAGCTCCGAGTTTTGCGCCAAAAATTTCAATTTTTGTGAATCCAAGCGTTTTCAACAACCATGTAATCTCCGATGGGATGTAATATCTTTCGTTACATTCGAGTTCCTTTTCTATTCCATTGTCATCTTCAACTTTCGTTATGTTGTAGTCTCTGAATGTCATTAAATCAAAAGTGTTTTTGTGATATGTTGCATTTCCGTCATCGGAATTTGAGGCACAAAATTCTTCGATAGAATTGAATATTGGAAACAAACCATTGAGGGTAGTAAAAATAAATTTTGCATTTCCCTTCAACGATTGAGAAACATTTTTGAGAATTTCGTAATTCATTTCATCCGAAGATTTTGATTCTTGTAATTTAATACTATCAAAGTTAACTAATAGCCCTTCAAATTATGATTGGTTTAATTCTACTATGATAGGTGGTTTTTATACAGATGGAGATGGAAATATAGATTTAAATTCTTTATGGGATATTTCAACATATCAATCTAAAAAT
>JAWODZ010000199.1:0-4251 GCA_046483025.1 bacterium | reverse complement strand
ATTTCACCCCCCCATATGTTGCCATCCGCTCCATACCCCACCCCATCCATGATCAGACCTATAACTTTATCATCTCTACCATTATCTGCCAGACAAGCCACTGCATGAGCATGATGGTGCTGAACTGCTATGTGAGGCAGCCCCTCCTTTGTCAGTGCCCATTTAGTTGAGAGATAATCAGGATGCAGATCATGAATTATGGCCTCTGGTTTTATCTCCAGAATATGCTCCATATGCTCAATAGTCTCAGTAAAAAAAGAAAGCGTTTCCGAATTTTCCAGATCCCCAATATGCTGGCTTAAAAAAGCCTGATCATTTCTGGTTAAACAAAAACAGCTTTTCAACTCTGCTCCCACAGCTAAAACCGAAGGAGAGGGTGATCTTAAAAAAATGGGGAACGGTACATATCCCCGAGACCGTCTTATGGGACGGGGAATACGGCCGATAAAACGGGTAACCGAATCATCTGCTCTGGTTTGTATCTTTCGATTATGCAGCAAAAAATAATCAGCTATTCCCTTTAATTTCCCCAGAGCTTCCTTATTTGACTTTGCAATGGGCTCATCTGAGATATTACCGCTGGTCATTACTAATACATCTAAAGTATCATTAAATAAAAGATAATGCAAAGGTGTATAGGGAAGCATTACTCCAATGTATTTATTTCCGGGTGCAACCTGAGGTGATAAATCATATTTTTTACTTTTTCTGAGTAAGATAATAGGCTTTTCAGGAGATTGTAAAAGTTCCGATTCTTGCCTATCAAGTTTGGCAATTCTTTGTATAGAATCCGGATTGTCAATCATCACGGCAAAGGGTTTCTCTTCTCTTCCCTTTCTCTGTCTTAATCTAACCACAGCCTTATTGTTTTTGGCATCACAGGCAAGATGAAATCCTCCCAGACCTTTTACTGCTAAGATTTTCCCCTGCTTGAGCAAGCTTACGGTTTTCGCTATTACCTCCTTTTCAGCAATTTTTTTGCCGGAACTGTCGCTTAGCCAGATATGAGGACCGCAGACCGGACAGACATTGGGCTGGGCATGAAATCTGCGGTGTAAGGGATCTTTATATTCAGACCGGCATTGTGTACACATTTTAAACTCAGCCATGGTTGTCTTTGGCCGGTCATAGGGAATATCTTTAATGATCGTATATCGCGGTCCGCAATTTGTACAATTTATAAATGGATAATGATATCTTCTGTCTTGTGGATCAAAAAGCTCCTGTCTGCACTCAGCGCAGGTACCAATATCAGGAGTTATTAATACCGAACGTTCCTTTTGTCTGTTACTTGGAATGATTTTAAATTCCAGTTCACCTTTAGGGTTAATTGTTTTTGTTATCAGACTCGTGATCCGGGACTGAGACGGTGACTCTGTTTTAATGGCATTGACAAAATGTGTAATTACCTCACCTTCTCCCTCAACCTCAATCTCCACCCCTCTAGAAGTATTCATCACAAATCCTTTCAGGTCCCGCTTAACTGCATTACGATACACAAAAGGTCTGAATCCTACTCCCTGTACCACCCCTTTTATATCTATTCTTTCTCGTTGTATATCTCTGCTCATAGCATTTCTAATATAAATTTTGAAATCTTTATAAACAACAAAAAAATTGATTTTCTGGCATATAATTTGATGTTTAAATTAAACCACTAATAGAAGAAAAAAGTATTTCAAGAGTGTACAAAATCAGGTATTTTTATGTAAATTTATTTTCATATTGAAACACAAAACATAAAAATGGAGTATACCAAAAAAATTAACAATGAAAAAAATATTAATAGTAGAAGACGAGAGAAATATTCGGGAGACATCAAAAATTGCCTTAAAAAGAAATGGCTACTCAGTTATAGCCGTTAGAGATGCCCATGAGGCAAAGAATGTTTTTGATAAGGAAAATGGCAGAATTGATATACTTTTTTCAGATGTACTGCTTCCGGATAATAACGGAATCGATTTAGCAGAAGAACTCTCCATTAAAAATCCAGATCTGAAAATTCTCCTTTCAAGCGGTCTTCTACAGCCTGCCTCTTCTAAAAATAAAAGTGTAAAAAAATTCAATATTCTGCACAAACCCTATTCCCTTGATGATCTTTTAAGTAATATTAAAAAAATATCAAAATAATAATCTAAAATTATATCAATCAATAAATTTTCTATGATGCCTTGTATTTCTTCTGCTACCTTTCAGTATTTTTTAATTTTCCAATATCTTAGTTAACTTCATAAACACCGTGACCGGGTAAATTTATAAATTTTTCACATTTAATATACTGTATTACTGAGGATTTAATAACCCTTCTATGATCAAATCCGTGGCATCATCTTCATTTAATCCTCTGGCCATAAGAGTTTCCAGTTGTTTGGAATCCACACTTCCAATAGCAGCCTCATGGGTGACATGTGCTTTCGGGTGTTGCACTTCCACTACTGGAATAGCTTTGGCCACCCCCTGATCCTGAACAATTTCCTTACAGTCAACATGTCCCCGGGCTCCAGCAGCTTTGGCTATTAATGTGTTCTTTATAATTGCCTGAGCCTGCTCCCGTACTGCGATATTGGTTGTCAAAACACCCCGGGCATCAATGCCTTCCAGAGAAGCCTTTTCATTTATTTTGATTTCATCATTACCTCTTCCATGTATCCGGGCCGTCATTTCCAGAATACTTTTTGCCTTACACACAGCCTCATAATCAATATCTATGTTTCCCACCATCCCTTTGATCAGCTCAAAATCGGTTCGAAACCGGGCTCCCTCTTTAAGATGAACTTTCGCTTTGGGAATCACCTTTACTCCTCCCTGGGGACCATGTACATGCCGTTCAATGTATGCATACTCTGCGTTCTTGCCAATTGTAAGATCCGCATCCATGACATGGAGTATGTCTTTGGCAAAAGGAAAGGTACAGCTGGCAACAATGCCCACCTTGGCATTATCCTGAATACGGGTGTGAATAGTGATCTCCTGTACCCCCTCTTCTGGGATCATTCCAAAACAGATTTTAACCGGCTTTTCAATCTTTACATTTTTTTCAACCACTATTTCAGCTTCTATTCCTTTTTTCAGTTCCTTAGCTTCAATATGGAGGCCATCAACCAGGTGAAGTCCCAGAACCTTATTATGATGGATTTCCACATGCGCCACATCAGGACCATGCTTGTGGGATTCTCCTAAACTTTCATACATCCTTTTAATTAATTCATTTTCATTCATTGGTACTCTCCAGAACTGGTTCATTTTTATGATCACAGGGAATACATTTATCTCCAAAAAATTCTTTTAATTTTTCAATACTTCCTTTTTCCAGTAATTTACCACAGCAAATGAGAAATCCATGATCAGCCTGTTTAAGTACAGTCACACTGTGAGTGATCAAAAGTACAGTACTGCCATTATTCTTCAGGGTTTGGATAGCTTCAAATATTCTATGCAAGGCATCAACATCTATTCCGGAATCAGGTTCATCCATTATAACCACCTTGGGCTTCATAATTAATATGGAAGCAAGTTCTATGCGTTTTCTTTCACCACCTGAAAGGGTAGTATCAACTGCCCGGTTTAGATAGGTATCAGGACTCAGTCCCACCTGTTCCAGCACCTCCCGGACTTTTTCAGTAGATTTCTCTTTGGTTCCGGCCTGGATAAACCGCTGAATTGAAAGTCCCTCGAACCGGGCCGGCTCCTGCCAGGCCATGGTTATTCCTTTTTGCGCACGCTGATCAATGGACAGTTTACGCATCGATTTTCCTTCAAAGAGAATATCACCGGTAAAGTGGGTATATCCAGAAAGCCCCATAATGGTGGAAGCCAGGGTTGATTTCCCAGCGCCGTTAGGACCAACCACAGCATGGACATACCCGGGCCAGAATTCCATGCTCAGATTATTGAGTATGGATTTGTTCCCCAGCCGCAAGCCTACATTTTTTACCTCAAGAATCGGTGTTGGTGTCATAAAAACCTCTCGATATAAAAAAATTTATTTATTTTTAAGAAATTAAGGATTAATAACTTAGTATGCAAGGGAAAAACAAAACGTTGTATCCTCTTCGTGGCCTCAGTACAACCTAAGTCGGAAGGAAAACTCTGACATTTCTCAAATCACAAATCGTTGATTCGTGCTCTTAAATCCATAAACTTTGATCTCAGAACAACTGTTCTGTCACCCTGGAGTTGTTACAACGGTTAGAGGCAGTCCCTGACTGCCGGTGAGGGGTAACGATAAAGCCGCAGTCAAGGACTGCGGTT
>JAWODZ010000178.1:0-30070 GCA_046483025.1 bacterium | reverse complement strand
CCTCTTTTATAGTCTAATATATCGTTTTTATGAAAAAACAGGATGCCCGGTAATTATAAATACTTCTTTCAATGTCAGAGGAGAACCTATTGTACAATCACCTGAGGATGCATATAAATGTTTTATGCAAACAGATATGGATACATTGGTAATGGGCAATTATATTCTCTATAAAAAGGAACAACCTGTATTTAACTATGAAAATTATTTTGAGAATAATAAATGAGCTGGATTAAAGAAGTCAGAACAGGGATACAGGAGCTTGACCTCTCTGTAAAAAACCTTAAAAAATTTGGTATTTTTGTTGGTTGCATATTTGCACTTATTGTTGTTTTGATGTGGTTTTATGAGTATCCTCAAACACTTCAGATCATATTAAGCGTATTCAGTGTATATTTACTGATCTCCGCATTCCTCTATCCGAATCTCCTGAAATATGTCTATACGTTCTGGATGGGGATTGCCTTAGTAATAGGAGGGCTGATTTCACGAATAATTCTGATAGCTCTTTTTTTTCTGGTAATAACACCTATTGGAATAACACTTAAATTATCAGGAAAAAAAATGCTGGATATTAAACAGAATGAAGAAAAAAATACATACTGGATCACTAAAAAAACAAAAAAAATTAATTATGAAAAAATGTATTAGGAGGATATTCAATGTCTAAGATTAGAATTATAGTTGAATTCTTTGAATTCCTTAAACATAATAAAAAATGGTGGCTTTTCCCAATTATTGTAATGCTTTTATTACTTGGTATTTTAATTATCTTTACACAGAACAGCGTGGTTGCACCGTTCATCTATACACTCTTTTAAATTATTATCAGAAAAAGAGAAGGTTACTATGCAGGTAAAAATTTTACAAATTTTAAAGAAAATCATTTTCCGTGTTCTCCTTGTCTTTATATCTCTTTTTATTTTTGTTATTCTAGCTGAATTAGCTGTACGTATTCTCAGTAACATTCAAACTCCATTGAAAATCAAAGATAGGGAAATTGGAGAAAAATATATCCCTAATTACTCCAAAAGGATTTTTATCAACGAAAGCCAGCAATATGTTACATTAAAATTTAATAAAGATGGTTTCAGGGGAAGTAATCGATCCTATAAAAAACCACAAAATACCTGCCGCATAGCAATTCTGGGTGATTCCCAGATTGCAGCTATAGCAACAAAGACAGAAGAAACACTGGTATATCAGCTTGAACAAAAACTGAATCAACAGCATCCTGATATTACATGGGAGGTTTTTAATTTCGGAATAACTGCCGCAAGTACTGCACAGGAATTAGTCTTATTCAAAAAATTGGTAACTAAATACAACCCTGATATTGTAATGTGTGCTTATTATATAGGAAATGACTTCTCTGATAACTATGATAAGTTAAGTACATATCCCCGTATATATATGGATATGGATCAAAACGGAGATTTATATGTAAAACCTTTTTTCAAGGTCCGAAAAAAAATTTCTTCCTGGTTAAACCAGCACAGCAGATTTTATGTTTGGCAGAAACATTCAACAAATATTCTTGCAGATAAATTAAAAAAATCAGACACATTTTATAAAGTCAGGGAAGGTAAATTGATTTTCATGAACAAAGATTCTGAGAAACTTAATTATGCCTGGAAATTGAATGAAAAAATAATTCATACCTTTCACAAAGAAGTTCTGCAGGAAGCATGTTACTTTTTATTCATGGTAATTCCCAATTCTCATCAATTATATCATGATAGATGGAAATCATTTGTGGGGAAAGATCCGGAAGCCCAACCCTATCTCGATGCAGATTATCCGGATCAGAAGTTATCTGAAATTCTGAGAAAAAAAAATATAGATTCAATCTTTTTACGGAAGAGACTGGAAGATTATATTGATAAAAGACCCCATTATGAACCTGATGCTCAAGTATTATATAACGGAACAGGACATCTTAATAAGAAAGGGCAAAAACTTTCAGCAGAAATTATCTATAAACATTTATTAGATAATGGAACAATTATGCATTATATTGATATCACTAAGCATAACAACTGAACACCCTAAATAAAAAATATATCATATTTATAATCTAAACGATTAATAATAATTTTTATTTAATAAATTAAAGGATTTTAAACAATGAAACCCTTCACTTCTCTTTTTTTTATGTCTTTACTATTATTTTTTTCAGTTTCATACACTCAGCAAATCCCCTGTGACCCGGAACATTCACTTGGTATTGCATACCGAAGCAAGGAAAACCCTTATTACTGGAAAAACAATCCTCCCTATACAGATTACTGGCAGCAGGATGTGCATTATAAGATCAAAGCAACACTGGATACCAAATCCCGTAATATTAATGCTCATCAAATTCTTATCTACTATAATAATTCTCCGGACACTTTAAACCATGTGTATTTCCATCTCTATCAGAATGCTTTTCAAAAAAACAGCTAAGCTGATCAATACAGAAAAGATGTCAATAACTGGTATCCATATTCCCTACGCATAACCGATGAAAGCGGTATATATATTAAAAAAATTACCAATGATTCCGGAGAACAGCTTCAGACACTACTGGATAATACCATATTGAGAGTTGATTTAAAACATTCTTTAATGCCACATGATTCCGTAACTTTTATAATAGATTTCAGAACCCATATTTCTACACTTTCTTATCGTATGAGATATAATCCCCGCTATGGATTTGATCAGTTTACCATCTCTCAATGGTATCCCCGGATCTGTGTGCATGACAGAAAATTCGGATGGAATACTGATCAGCATTTTGGTCATGAATTTTATGGTGATTTCGGCACATTTGAGGTAGAGCTGAATGGAATGGTATTACCTGTTATTCTTTTGCCAGAGAATGGAAAGCTTCTACCTGGCAGGATGCTGCTCAGTTTGCAGCTGATGTAGTACGAATTTATTCCACTGATTTCGGAAAATTGGGATACCATAAAATGATTGTTGCTGATGCTGATCAGGGCATGGAGAATTCCATGATTACTATGGACGGAGGGACCAGTCCGGGATATTACTCCTTACTGGCACATGAGATCGGACATAACTGGTTTTTGGGAACTGTGGGTACCAATGAGACCTATCGGGCATATCTGGATGAAGGATTTACTTCTTTTATTGAAACCTGGTCAATGGAAAAACTGGTGCATACCAAAGGGGCTCCGGAAAAAAAATATCACTATGAAAATAGTTATAACGGAATAGAAAATGATTATCGCTCATATTATTACAGGATATTAGAAGGGACAGATGCCCCTTTAACTGTCCCCTCAGACAAATATAATCTTACTAATGGATCCTATGGACAGGTTTATTACAAAGGGGTGATTATGCTCTATGCATTGCAGTATGTACTGGGTGATGATTTATTTCAGAAGGCTATTTCTTACTATTTTAACAAGTGGAAATTTTCTCATCCTTATTCTGAAGATTTCCGTCAGGCTGTTATAGAGCATACTGACCGGGATCTTGTCTGGTTCTTTGATCAATGGCTTGATAATGCCTATGCAGTAGATTATGCTATCAAAAAATTTAATACTCAACCAACCGGGGAAAGCTGGCTTACTGAGATAATGCTGAAGAGAAAAGAAAAAAGAATAATGCCCCTTGATCTTGTTTTCCATTTGAGAGATGGTTCTTCTGTAAAGGTTTTAATCCCCGTTTCAGCTCAGGTAAAAAAGGAACCTGGTCTTATTGTGCTTCCTAAATGGTACGGCTGGGATGAGTTCAATGACACCTGTGGTGAAGCCCTTTTACTGCCTGCTAAGCCTCTGTCTGTTGAAATTGATCCAAGTCACAGGATGGCTGACAGCTATTTGCTGGATAATTCTTCATCTCTCCCGGCTATTGATATCAGTCCTGTCTGGAAGTGGAATTGCTCCCTTGATAATTATAAGATACATTGGTATCCTAAACTATGGTATAATGATATTGACAGTCTGCAATTAGGCGTTCAATTCCGCGGAGGTTATTTAACCGAAAATGAATTTGGAAAACATAAAATTCAGTTTTCACCATCCGTAGGATTAAATTTCCCAAAATTTCCGCTGGCTAATCGGATTCGGTCGGATCTTTTAAAATTGTATTAAATAATAGTACAAGGAATTAAATTAATTTTGAGCATTACACATCTTAATATCAACCCATATTCTACTATTTCTGCCCTTTTATCCCCTGGTTAATTTTTTATATAAAACTAACCCGGAAATTGCTCTTATTCTACAACCATTGATCATGGTTCTTATCATTTTTTTTACTGCAGGATGCACATTAGTAGTACATATTCAGTCACTTTTAAAAGATACTTTTATCAAGGACAACCCTGCATCCAAACATCTTTATATTGCAGGTTTTACAGGTCTAATAAAATATATAATTAATAATTTCATGAAAGTGTACCGCTGGGGCATGGGGGCCTGTATTGATATTTTCATACAGCCTTTGCTTATGAACATAATTTTTTAATGAGTGGTTTACGAATATTAAAATAGAAGGATATCAATATCAAATTGATGATATCTGGGAGGACATACTATCAGATTGTGTCTTGTTTATTTGTACTCTTGGGATATACAATCTTTTTTATATGAAAAAAATGTGTACTCATAAAATCCCCTCAGGATATTGGAAAAAAGTTGACATAAACATATAATAAATAACTTATTTTTTACTTTATTTTACTTCATTCTGCTTTTCTTTTTACCCGGGGCCTGGGGCAGAAACCTTTCTGATTCTATAGCATGTCTCATAGCAACATTTCTGGTAATAACACCTCTTTTCATCAAATCCAGGAGACTGTCATCCATAGTTTGCATACCAACTTCAGAACTGGACTGCATAATTGAACGGATTTGATGAGCCTTTTTTTCTCTAATCAGATTCCGAATAGCAGAATCTGCAATCATCACCTCAACCGCTGCTATTCTCCCGTTCCCACTGGCTACAATCAGTAAACGTTGAGATATTATGCCAATTAAGGAATTTGCAATCTGACTTAGAATCTGCCGTTGCTGTTCAGGAGGAAATACATCAATAATACGGTTTATAGTATCAGGGGCATTACGGGTATGCAAGGTCGAGAAAACCAGATGACCAGTTTCAGCAGCAGTTAAAGCAAGAGAAATAGTTTCAAGATCCCGCATTTCTCCAAGTAAAATTACATCAGGATCCTCTCTGAGTGCACTCTTTAATGCTCTGGCAAAGGAGTGAGTATGGTGTCCTAATTCTCTTTGTTGTATCAAACAGTTCTTTGGTGTATATTTATATTCTATTGGATCCTCTACGGTTACAATATGTGATCTTCTCTCAGTGTTAATCAACTCAATCATGGCAGCAAGAGTAGTAGATTTTCCATGTCCGGTAGGACCGGTAACTAATATTAATCCCTCCATCTTTTTTGACAGATGTATAACCCCCTGAGGCATTCCCAGTTCTTCTAATGATTTTATTTCATCAGGTATAATACGAAAAGCTAAACCATACCCATCCATTTTATTAAATAGATTTACCCTGAAATGGGCAACATCGGGAATAGAATATCCGAAATCAATTTCAAATTCCTTTTTAAATGTATCCATTTGGTAATCATCCAGTATCTGAACAACAATATCTTCCATATCTGTCTGATTTAAAACTTTTCCTTTTAAGGGAATCAATCTACCATCTATTCTTACCATAGGTGGATACCCCTTACTTAAATGGATATCCGAAGCATCATTTTTAACTGCTTGCATTAATAAACTTTTAATATTTTCTAAACTTATCATACATATTTCTCTTTAATTAATATTTAACTACAGTAGGAGTTATAAAAATCAAAACATCTGATTGTACAAATTCATACTCTTCACTCTGAAATAATTTTCCAATTAAAGGTATGTTTCCAAGTAGCCATACTTTATTGTTCTTCTTAACCTTTTTGCTTTTAACCAGCCCGCCAATAACAATTGTTTGTCCGCTCTTCACACTAACAAAAGTATTCACCGATCTCTTAGAAGTTATTGGTGCCCTCTGATTTTCATACACCACCCAATCAGTAATCTCTTCAATCACAGGATTGACATACATGATGACATTATCATTTTTGCCTAAATGAGCAGTAACGTTGAGCTGAATATTAACTTCCTTATATTCAAACGTTACCATATCACCCGTTCCACCCATTCCTCTCTGAATCTGGGGGATAGGAACTGTGGTTCCCACACTTATAGAAGCTTCTTCATTATCCATAGCAATGATACTTGGCCGTGACTTAAGTTGGGAATCTGTTTTTTCTCTTAAAAAATCAATCACCGCTTCATACTGACTGGTGTTCAAACTGGCAAGTTGTAACGGTCCAATACTCCCGGGATTGGTATTTATTCCTGACAAACCTTCACTACCGGTTTCTGAACTCCCGGAGGAAAATTGATTTGTAAGAATAGCGCTTAGAGTTTTATCCCAGTTAATACCCAGTTTACTTTTATCCTCGGGTGCAGCCTCAACCAATTTCGAATTAATTTCAAATAAAACTGGTTGTATATCAATATTATTTATAACTCTTCTGATTTGTTCTAATTTCTCCGGCCTTTCAGTGATAACGATAACACTCGATCTTCTAATCCCCTGAATAGCTTGTTCATTACTCTGTTGTCTACCTTCCAGTCCAACCTTTTCAGATAAAAATTCATTATGATAAATCTTTATCAGAGAATCTGAAGAAACCATCGATCCTATAACTTCTGCTATATTATTTGCATCGGCATATTCTAACTTAAAAACCTCTGTTACAAAACCACCTTTAAATGAAACTCTGATTGGTTTTACTATGATAATATCTTCATCCACATAATATTCACAATTATGTGTATGCAAAAGTTTATCAAAGGCTTGGCGTAAAGTAATGTCACTTAATCTAAAGGTTATGGAATCATCCACTTGCTCATCTATCAAAAGATTTAAATTAAAAGGATCTGCTATTGTTCGTAATACATCTTTCAAGGGAGCGGAACGAAAATTCATGGACGGTAATTTTGCATCCCAGGGAATTCTTGATGGTTCAGGTTCATGTTTTATCTCATCTCTCTTCTTTTGAACCTCTTCTTCATAGGAAGGAGTAACTAATTCTCTAACTGGCTCCTTCTTTGGCTTCTCTTCCCTGACTGGCTCTTTATAAGTCACTTTTTCCTCTTTATCCTTTAATGCTTTCTCTTCAGGTATGAACAATGATTCCAATGTGACTCCTTCAGTATCAGCTTGTTCAATAGTAACTATATCATCTTTTGGTTTATCTTCTTTCTCTTGTGCAGCCTCAGGAAAGATCGTTTGTTTTCTATCAGTTCGTATAGTAATTTCTTTGTTAATATCAAAAATTGAATAACCGTGTAATGGTTTAAATGTTAAATCAATGATTGTTTTATCACTGTCTTCACCAGCGGCCAATTGCACCCGGGTTAAGGGATTATCCCGGAAGAGATATTCATCTTCTGAAGTTAATAAAATTGCATTGGTAACAAATAATTCACATTTTTCAGGTGAAGGTTGAAAAAAGCCTGTCCATTTATAATCTCCTTCAAATTTCAGAGTGGTTACACTCCTGCTCTGCTTTGTTTCATTATACACATCAACCAGTCTCCCTTCATATTCAAACATATCCATAGAACTGATTGAGCTTTTAGCAGAGACCAATTTATCACTTTCCATTGAAATAACTATATATCTATCTTTTCTCAAGACTGACAATGGTACACCATCATTACATACAATATCAAATTTAGCAATCATTGGATCGGTATTAATTTGCTTAACCCTGATTTTTCTATTCAGATCATCTGATATTGAAATTACAGAATTATCATAGTCACGGGTTAAACACCTTAAATACATACTGATAACATTATATTCCTGTTTTGAGACTCCAAGCAATGCAACACTTTTATCAAATGTCAATATCATCCATGCTTTTTTACCTTCAGCTCCTTTTTGAATATTTAATAAATTAACCTGAGCTCTGATTTCACTGTATATAAACATCAAACAGCATATTAAAACTAATACTTTTATTACTCTATGAAGTCTCATAATTATTCACTCCAGTATAAACTAAATATTTTCCCCCGCTCCTCACAAGTTACTGAATTTACCTCAATTTTCATAACTTTTATTCCTTCTTTAATCTCTCCTTCAGCAATGATCAGATCATCTATAAGAGCATATTTTTTACCCAATGCCTCAAAAACTCCCAAAAATTTATGTTCTGGTAAAATATTTTGTGCTTCAGTTTCTGCAGATACACTCTGTTTTTTCCTTTGTTGCCGGGATGATGTTGAAAAAGGATTATCTCCCCAGCTATCAAAAGTTTTTCTTTCTCCAAGTTTTTTTGATGATTGAGTGGCTTGAGATTGTGCTGTTGAGGATGACATAGCATTATCAGGAGCATTTAATGACTTTGCAACAGAAGGCTTGGTAGTTGTTTGTTTATCCTTGTCCTTTGTAACTACTTGAAAAATAATTACAATAACCACAACAATACCAAGTATAATCAACATTCTTTTTTCACTCTTTTTTAACGCCATTATCTTATCTTTCTTTATAAATTGTCTACCATCCCGGGGTTCCGGTTTGACTGAATCCAACCATTAACTGAAAATCCTGTTCGTTAAATGCCAGACACTCAAAAGTTAAAGCATAGTTACTCGGCAAATCGAATTCTAGCCCAATAATTCCTCCTGTCCATATACCACTGCTGTCTTCTCCTTCTCTGCTTGCTTCCAAATTCCAGGAGGTCCCACTTTGGCTGTATTCATCTATGGTCGAAGTATTTTGAAGCAGCCAGCCTGCAACCGCAATATATAGTTTAAAAAGTTTTCCATAATAAATCAACCCTAAAAATCCTTTTGATTCCATCCAATTGTATTCAAGCCTGTATTTCTTTATAATACTTGTACCTGCAAATGAAATATGTTCAAAATAATCTCCCTCTGCCGGACCTAAAAATATCTGTGCTCCTGTCCATATACGTAATGGCAAATCAGATTTAGGTTGCAATGCAGCATCAAGTCCCGCACCATAACAAAATTTCATTTTACTTTTAAAATCGGTGAATCCTTGTTTCTCAAAATCCAATTTCAAATCATAGCCTCCTCCCAAAGCATAGAAATCAAGCCAGGGAGTAATACCCCACTCACTTTTAATTAACAAACGCCTGGAGCTTGTCCGGGTATTATGAAGGTAATCCTGAACCATATATGTACCATTAACACTTACAGACCACTTCTTAGTACCTTTGGTGCCAACCGGATTACCAATGATCTGACTATATCCTGTACTCTGAAAAAGTATAATGCAGAATAATAAAACTTTATATTTCATTATTTTGTGTCCTCTTTTTATTTTCATAATTCAATAGGTAATTATAATACTATGATTAGTACTGCTAAAAACCTTTCCAAGATTATCGTTTGACCATTCGATTCCGATTCCAGTAGCTCCGGTTTTTACCTCAGAACCCCCTGTTGTATCACAAGCACTTGTTATTGTTATGGGATAGTAAACCTGACCCCAACCATCATCCGTCTCTATCTCATACCATGATAATTCTGCAGAAACATCCGAAGTAAGCGATGCTTTTATTTTTGTTCCCGACTGAACCGGATTTCCATTTTCATCCATCAAGGAAAATATCAATCTCCTTGAATCCTTAAGGTGTAAAACAGCAGGAGTAAAAAATGAAGATGAAGGATCGTCGGCAAAAGAATATCTACTATTTTCCCTGAATCCTGGGGCTCCTGAAAAAATAACAGCAGTCTGATCCCACACTAAAATAGAATCTCCGTTCACATCTCTTCCCTCAGTACGGGCGATTATTCTGGCAATGCCGTCATTCTCCAGCCCCTGATACACTTCCAGATTTGTATTATGATACCTGTCTACTGTGTCAAAATCACAATGCTCTAAAGTATTGGGTATAAGATCCCAGATATCCGAACCATCTTTTAAATCTTCCAAAGGATCTTGAATATCATTATAATCAATATAATCAGGAGGATCATAAATACTATTAATACTCCATCCTTCAAAATTTGGAATAAGAGTATCACCTATTTCAGGATAATATACTAATCCTGGTAAAGGTTTAGTCGGGGAGTTCGGATTATGCATCAGCTTATCATGATAAAAATTATTCACAGTAGGCTGTGGATTGGCACCGTAAATTTTGCTATGAGCAATGCCTTCTTCATTTGTATACACTTTTTTAGTTGGTACTACTCCCCCGGATGCAGTTAAATAAACAGCTGTACTTTCCGGGACCGGATTATGATATTTATCCCCCACCAGTATTGTAAGTTCAGTTGTGCCGAGGGCCTTCCATATATTTAATTCTTCTGCTCTTATAGTTATATGGGTATTATCAGGGTCAAAAATTTTATCACGATCTTTCATATAGGGAGGACCTGCCTGGATCATGATTTCTGATGATTCAGAAATGATACTACCCTTTATTCCTTTTGTTTTTGCTTCAACTCTTACTACTCCGGAGACAGTTCCACTGGAAAGAGACACCCGGGCCTTGCCATCCACAGTGGGTATCGAATCCTGTGAACTTAAGCTTTGGCCTCCACCAGGCGGGCCATGAACAATTCTGAAAATAACATTTGTTCCATCAATTACCGGGTTGTTTTTTGTGTCTCTTACATCTGCTTGGATCAAAGTGGTTTGATTCTGTCCGGTCCCCCGAACACCAATAGTTGGCGGATTAAAACGGAGAATTATTGAATTTGCAAAACCAGGTATAAGAACAACTGTTGTTTTACCTCTCGCTGAAAAACCTTCAACTTCAGCTGTAATAGTACTATACCCAACCTTTCCACTATTAAAAACTGCCTTTGCAATACCTTCTGAGTTTGTACTGGCATTGGATGTAATATCACCAATACTGGCAGAAAAACTGATAGTTACATTTTTTAAAGGAGTCCCTTGTGCATCCATAACTTTAGCTTTAACAAGGGTAGTATCAATTCCATCAGCTTTTACAGTATCCTTGTTTGTATTTACTAAAATTTTATCAGGATTACCTGCAATATATACCACACTGATTGAATCTTGTAAAACAGAATCCTCTGAAACAGTAACAGTTATTCTAATATTTGCCGTATCCGGTCTTGTTCCACTGGTGAGATAACTTGAGGCTACTCCATTATTAATCACTTTATACTGTTCTATTCTTCCCATACCATCTGTTATTTCAAAATCCACTGGTATACCGTCAGGAGCAGGATTGTTGTTTTCATCTGTAACATTTACCCGAATCTCAGACTGACTCTCTCCATCAGCAATTATAACTGAAGGAATAGCTGAAATCTCAAGATTTGAAGGAGTGGATTCCCTGAATTGAACCTGTATACTGTCTGATAAGGTGCCGTAATTAACTGAAACATTTGAAACCACAGAACCAACAGAACTGATCAATTGAATGCGAGCCAATCCTTTATCATCTGTAAAAGCATAACGTGGAATTTGTCCATGACTGGCTCCAAATTCAATCTCCTGATTCTGTATGGCAAAATCAGTTTTAGCTTCTTTAATTATTACTGAGATATCAGAAGTACTTTTTCCATCCCCAATGATCACACTTGGATTTGCATAAGTTGATAGATTTATCCCTTTAAATTTAACCTGTACAGGGACAGCTGTTACTGAACCTTCATCTGTAGTTATTTCTGCCGTAATTGTTGATGTTGTGTCTCTCGTACTTCCTGTTGATGTAAGCCTTGCAGTTCCTTCTCCTGCAGAACATAAAGTAACTTTAGAAGGAGTTATCGTCCCGGGTTCTGCTTTTAATGATACAATCTTACCCCCACAATCAACTGAATCTCCTTGAATAGTAACAAAAATCATAGTAGTATCAATACCATTAGCAAGTATATTGTTTCTTGCAGCATTGATCAATAAAAAACTTTCCTCTAAAGAAAGCACATCCACTTCTATTGAAGAAGAGATTGCACCATCACTGGTTGCTTTAATAGTTGCGCTGCCAATATCATCCTTACTGTAAAAAACTGTCTCTGCCCAGCCATTTGCATCTGTAATATTCTGAGCCGGTTTTATTGATCCGATATTCGTATTGAAATGCACCGTATGATCTTCTACTGGTTTTTCATCAATATTTAATAATTGAACTCTAACCGTAACCGAGTCCCCTTCAAATATTTTATCCACAGAAGTAGAAATATTTGTTAAAATATACAGATTATCTTCACTTGAAGCAGTCGGGTCAACAGGATTTTTTTTGGTACAGGTAATCCAAATAAATAAACATAAAAAAATTAAAATACCCAGGAAAATTTTAACCCTATGTATTGTTATCATTTTATCCTCCATTCAATAACTGGTAATCTTTGGGGGTTAAATATTTTCATTCGTAACTCCCTTAACCTTATTTAATTCAGACTTTGCTATTACAACCTTACCAATTAGATTAATACGTAATTTATTAGCAATAAAAAAATCATTGAAAATAAACATATCTGTAAACCTAACTAAAAATGGAAAATCATCGATACTATCAAGAAAATTTGCCAATTCCCCATATTCACCCTGAAATTTAAATTGAGCTGGAAGTTCTGTTAATTGTTTATCATTACCACTTCCAAAGAATTCCAGCATCTCATAGTTTAATAAAGAAATAGCTTGAAACTCCAAACCATATTCATTGCCTATTTGCTCAATTTGTCTTCCTATATCAAGTATAGCTTTATCCATATAGAACTGATCTTTTATATTCTTAATTTTTGTTCCCAGACTGTCTAATCTTTCTTCCATAGAATAAATTTCACTGTCTGGAATATACTTTCTTTCCATTTCTTTATATGTTTGAATCTTATTGTTTAATTCATCATTCTTATTTGTTTGAGGAATGTATAGTACATACATCCAGATCACAAAAATAACAACAAATAAACTTATTAATGCTATTATATCTTTATTCAAAAACAAATCTCCCCATTATTATATTATTCCTTTAACACTGCCTCAATTTTAAACATAAATATGTTCTCCTCTAAAAAATACCTTTCAATATCTTCAGTTTCTTCAGTATTAGAATAAGGATCCGATTTTTCTGGTTCAAAAACAACTTTAATAATATCAGAAAGAAAATCTGATTTCTCCGGATCTTCAATAGTTAAATTAACATCTGAAAAAAATCCTGATTTCTCCAGATCAACAATATACTTAAAAGCTATAATTTCAACGTCTTTCGGAGGATCCGGGTATGAGAGATACATTGTAACCACTGTTTTCTCTTCTTCTTTTTTTTCTTCTTTTTTATTTCCGGCTCTAGAATCCGTTTCTTCAACAACCTTCTTTATTGCATAGTCATAAGATAAAATCATACAATTTTCTGGTGTAGCATGAGAAACAAGCTTTAATACTTGAATTAAACTCTCATCTTGACCATAACTGGCGTTCAATTCTGAAATTTGTGATAACAGTTCTTTTTCTTTCTGCTGCATTACTTTTAAGCGCTGGGCATTACTTTGTGCATTCCTAATAGTTGATATTCTTTTTTCATATCGTTCCACCTGAATCTCAAGTTTATCAATATCTTTTTCCCCCATCCACCATATCAATAACAAAATAAAAGTAAATAAACCAATGAACATTAAAGCATATCTTTTAAAAGCTGAAGCTTTATGTATTTTTTTATATATCTCAGGTAATAAATTTCCTTCCGGATATTCTTCTAAAGCAAGGGAAAAACTGACAGCCTGTTCAAGATATTTTTCCCGGAAGATCTCTTTCTGCTCTTTTTTCCCAGTTATATAAATATTTTCAGGAAAAGGGAGCGGAAACACCGGAAGATCAAGTTTTTCTAACAAAACATCAGATAAATTCTTTAATTGAGCACCCCCCCCTAATAAATAAAGTCTGTTAATATCGCCACTTTCTGATTTGTCCTTGAAAAAACCTATAGAACGTTTTATTTCACCAATCAGCCTCTCAACCACTGGTCGCATCATGGTTCCTATCTCGCCGATAGGAGCTCCCCGAAATGTCATCCCCTCGGAATATTCTTGTGGATAGCCATATTTTAATTTAAATTCAACCGCTTCATCACTTATCAACTGAACTGCTCTGCCTTCATGAAAAATTGTTCCTGTAATTCCTTTGGTAAAATCATCTCCTCCAACCAAAATTTCTCTGTAAAATTCTATCTTACCATCTTTTATAAATATTAACATACTCCGGGTAGCACCTATATCCATTAACCCAAACTCACCAACCTCCTCAATACCGGGTATAAATTGTAGTAAATTCAGTAAAGAAACAATTGTTGGTATTACCTTTGATGGAGTGACTTCCTGAGCAACAATAGGTCCTACCTTACTAACCACAATATCTTCAGGTACACCCATAGTAATATAATTAGACTTGTCGATATCTCCTGATACAGGTCGGTAATCACATATAATTTCAGTCTCAATTCCTTCTTGACTAATCTCTCGTTGTAAAGCAAATGTAATAGATTGAAGTATTTCTTTTCTTGAAAGATTTGGAAAACTTTCGGTTTTTAATACTAAATCATTATTATCAAGTCCAATAACAATTTTTGATTTTCTTAAATACTTATTATCTTTTAAAAGAAATCCTAGTACTCTTTCTACTTCATTCTCTTTGTTTTCTCCCTTAAAAGTATATTTACCAAAACTATCAACTTTAATTCCTCTTACATTTCTTTTTACCAAAACATATTTCAGACTTTGACTACTATAATCAAGTCCAAGTACTTGTTGCCACTGCTTTTGTTTTTGTAATTTAAAATTCATTCTAAATTTATCATATTTTTTAAATTATTATATTTTTTAAGACTACCATGCAATAAATGGGCCAAAATTAAAATAACATACAACTTTTTACAACATCTTTTAAATTCATATCCTTAGATCAATAAATCAAGTTAAACCCTTCTTAAACCATATATTTTCAATAAATTCAATAAAAAAACATATTTCTTAATTATTATTAAGAATAAATTCATAGATAGTCTGAAAATATTCTTTACAAATGCTATATATGTATAAAATAAAAATTATATTCTCATTAACATTGCAAAATGAAACATCCGATGCATGTTACATTAATCTTTAAAATACCCGGATGATTTTCGGCCACACGAAGTAATTTTTAAAACTCAATGTATAAACACATAATGAACTCACAATTCTTTCAATTAACATAAGTAGATAAAATCTTTTTCTTCTAATTGAACTTTTCCGGTTTCAATTCGAGAATAATCAATAATGTTCTTCATAAAAGACAAAAGATCTTCTGCTGATTCTTTACAAAATAAAAAATATTATTTACCCTAAAATCACATCTCTGATTTATTGTAAGGAACTGAATTTAGATGTTATCTCAGCAATCTTTTCAAACTTGGACTGTACACTATCAAGCGACTCTCCCTTACGATAAGTATCTTTGTCTAATCTTGCTGAGGGATCAAGTTCTGACAATACGTTATCTTTAGTTAAATCCGGATTCTTTTTTGCATATGGCCACAGGCGAAAAGAACCACCTGTTATTTCATCAATTAAGGTAGCTTTATTGTCAATCAGTCCATATTCAAGTTTAAAATCGACAAGTTGGATACCAAAATGAGAGAAAGCTTGTTCAAGATATTCAAAAACTTCCATGTTACAGTTTTTCATATCTTTATATATTTCTCCCCCTTCTTTTGCATTCATAATATAATCAACATATTTTTTATCCAGCATGGGATCATGCAAGGGATCATCTTTATAGTGAAATTGAGTAATCAGGGGATCAAAACGTTGTCCTTCTTCCACCTGACTCCATTTAAGAATGGAACCGGCTGCTACTCTCCGGGTTACCACTTCAAGATTAATCTTAAAGTCCAGCTTCTTTACCAGACTGACTTTTTCCTCCGGACTATCAATATAATGTGTATGAATACCTTTGCGGTTAAGAAATTCAAATAAATCTCGATTGGTTTTCCAGTCAACTAATGCTTTACCTTTTATCTGATCATGTTTTGCCCCATCACCAGCTGTTATATCATCCTTAAAAACCATAAATACAGTTTTTGAATCTTCTGGATTTTCATAAATAATTTTTGTTTTCCCTTCATTCAATACTTTTAATTCTTTTAAATTTACCATATCTCCCTCTCTGATATCTTTATAGTTTTTGTTAAATAATACACAAATTATTCAAGTAAAGTCATTTTTTTTACAATTTTCCTGTTAATCACTTTAAAAATATAAAAATAAATTCCTGAATTAACTTTCTGTCCTCTATTGTCTATTCCCTGCCAGGTTAAAAAATATCTTCCTTGCGGCTGATTAGAATCAACGAGTTTATAAACACTCTGTCCTTTTACATTAAAAATTTCAATATTTACATTTGTCTTTTCTGGAAGATAGTAACTAATAGTAGTGGCAGAATTAAAAGGATTGGGATAATTTTGATGAATTTTATAATCATGTACAGGTACTGAGGATTCAATCTCCTGCACTTCTGTGGTTTCATTCCATCCACCCAGAACTGCCCATAGCCACCAGGCTGCATACGCTTTTTGATTTGCATTCAAAGGATAGGAATGAGCAGCCCCGCAGTCATACCAAACAACTCCCTGAGTATGAGAATTCTGCCATTCCATAGCCCAATTACCTAATTTCTCTCCCTCAACTGATTCATAGTAATCACAATTATCATGGGCAAACTCATAATATGTTCCATCCGGATCATAACTCTCAATATCAGCAAAATCATAAAGAACCTTCCGGTTATCATGGCAATAGTTACGAATTTGTTGATTTGCTGCTTTGTTATCGGCATCATCCCAATGATCTACATGACCAGTCATATAAACAAATGTAACATCAGGATAATCAATTTCCAATTGGTTCATAGGATAAAGGTATTCACTCTCCAGAGTTCCATTTCGGTATTTGTCTTCTACTTGACCGCACCATGACCATATTACAACATTCACATCGGAATGAGAAGGATCATCGAGATATGAGACAGTATTATTTACCCATTCAGGATAGTAGCCGCAGTCTCCGTCCATTGCATAATCATGCAGGTCAAGTGCACCTCCTGCACCTCCGTTATCCCAGGCAAAAATATCAGCAGGCAAGGACAATCCTTTCCCCCCGTTATTAGCAAATTCCACCAGACCTGTCATCCCATCGGTTATCTGACTTCCGTGAGAAGTATGCCCGTAGGCAATATGCAATTGTGATTTAGCCTGAATAATAGCAGATTGCGGAATCTTGGTAATATCAGTACAAGTATGGTCAACTATCACCTGGCTGTTTGCTGAGAACAGTACTATAAATAATTCTGCAATTAACAAAACTTTTAAAAAAATCATATTTTTAGGTTGTACAAACATCCTGCCTCCTATGCAAATAATAAGTTATCACTTTTTTAATGTATCAATTTTTCTTTAATAGGTCAAGAAAACATTTTTATTTTATTGATTTTCTTCTATTAAATAGGTAAATTATCACACCAAAAAATAAAACAGATTAAATATAATTTCTTTATATTATTGATTATTAACTCTGGAAATACTGATTATGCTGGATTATTTGACAATCTTTTTTATTCGCTTTTTTGTAAACCCCCTTGGGCAAAAAAGATACACTGAATACCGAAATTTTTTCAATGATTCCAAAAATATTATTATATCCTGTCCTGCAGAGGAAAAGGATAAAAATTTTGGAATTTCAATAAAAAAATTTTCTGATTTATTCCAGAAAAAATCAGTAACTGTTCTCTATCCCGAAAAAAACATCAAAGGTTGTAAAATGGAAACAGATACTGTAAATGGCCTTCCCAAAAAAATAAAATACAACCTATTACATCTGATAAATTCAGACCATCTTAATAAAATATACAATCAAAAATTTGATGTATTGATCGATCTTGATCCAAATGTCAATGTATTAAATATTCTACTCTGCAGAAAACTTAATCCAGCTTTACGGATAAGTTTTGATAAAGCGGGCAGTAATCACTTTTATAATATCAGATATAATCTCAATCCCCAGAAACCCTATTCAGAAAACCGCTCCAATCTATATCATTTTCTTAAATCAATGATCAATCAAAAGTAACCGCAATCAAGGTTGAATATAATTTTTATATCCCAGATGTCAAAAAACATCACAGCAGAACCTGTTTTACCTGCAGGTTAATTAACATCCACCTCTGATCGTACTGAGAATCCGTTTTTCAGTAGTAATGCTGTTGTTACTCCACAGCCTTTAACCAGCTTTTCCTTCTGATAAATATAATTCACTCCGCAAGAAGGGCTCTTTTCCTTTAGAATAGCATGTGTACAGCCTGTTAATTGAGCTATTTTTAATGCCTCTTGTGCCCCCAGAAAAAAATTATGCGTTACATCTTTACCCTTAAAAGTTAAAACCTTTGTTTTTCCTCTCAGGACTTCAAACCCGTTTCCTTTTGAAATATAAGAGGGGTTCCGGGGAGTAGACAGACCGCCTAATTGTTCCGGACAGACAGGAATACATAAAAATTTTTCTGCAAGCTGTAGTATTTTTTTACAGGTACGGATCTCATTATCATATCTGCAGTTAATACCCCATAGGCAGGCACTAACGATTATTCTTTCTTTTCTCATTTCTATTAATAAAAAATTACCTTAAAACTATCACTAAATGACTTTTTTTTAATATTGCACTACGTCTTGATCATCCGTTATCCTTACACAACAACCATTTCTTGCATGAATAAAAAAAGTCAGCCTCACACGAACGAGGCTGACTTTTTTAACTTCTGTATTCGGCTTAGATTAATCGATATTCGGATTCGCGTTTCGTTCTCTTTCTGGTATAGGCATATACTGCCATTTTCCTGCTTCCAGATGCCAGATGTCCCAGCGGTGCTGATCAGGAAGTCTGCTTCCGGTACACATTAACTCTTTGTCTCTTTCTTCCATGAGTACATCCATATCAACTTCTGTTAAATCAGAAATTTCATGGGATGCACGGACAGCATTAACATAACTTAAAGCTGACTCGGCAGTAGTTGCACCGTTCAAAGCACATTCTGCCAGGATCAGATTATTCTCCTGCCAGGTAATAAAATTGATGGGGGAAGTTTCATAGAGATATTTTCCCTGTCTGTAGAACATAGTACCATCACTGCCTTCTATAGGATCGAGTAATACTCGTGCTTCTTCTTCCGCATCTTCATCAACATAATCCTTGAATCTGAAATCAAGCACAACCTGTGATCTTCCCCGGCCACCCTGGGTCCACCACCAGTTTGGATCTTCCAATACATACAGTGCCTGATAAGGTTCATCTCCTTCAACCAATCCGTCAGCAGCGTAGGCAGCGGCATTGGTATAATCATTCTGATTCATATAAATACGAGCCAGCACAGTATTGACAATTTTTGTCTGATAATCACTAGCATAATCTAGTGCCTGATTCAGTTTTGCAATTGCCAGATCATACATATCTGCCTGAGGAATAAATGGTCCTGCATCAATGACGCCACCAGGAGTGGTTTCGTCTACACTAAAATAAGCTGCATAAAACAAACGGGCAACTCCGCCGTAGAAATAACCGTAGAAATAAGTTTTATCTCTCAAATTTGTATCTGAGAAATTAATACCTTCTGCCCGTTCTATAAGATTATCAGCAAAGAATCTCATCTGACCCAGAGCATTAAAACAACCGTCAACCGAATTATCAGTATATTGTATCTCTCCATTATCTATATTTCTAAAGGTTGGAAAAGTTGCATTCGGAACTCTTTCATCAAAAATAAGTTCATCTGCTAATAAGCCGGAAAGCAGTTGAATTTGCTCAACCGCGTCCGTAAACTCGGTATGAACTCCATTTATAACAAAATTTATTTCACTTTCATTTGAAAGTAGTTCATCTTCAACTTGATCTATTAAAGGATCAACAGAGGTGGCAAACTCGTCACATGCTGTAATAAATACAAGGAAGGAAAGCAATAAAACTAATATAATTGACTGCTTTTTCATTGTATAACCTCCTATTATTTTATAATCCAATTCTTAACCACACATTATATGTTGTTGGATGTTGCAGAGTAAGAAAATCATTTGATCTGTCCAGACCGGCTGAACCAAACATATTAACCTCAGGATCTGCACCACTATACTTGGTAGTAGTCCAGAGATTGGATCCAGACACACCAACAACAAGATTTGATACCAGACTACTGCCAAATAATTTTGGTATTGCACTGCTCAAATCATAACTGAGACTGATTTCTCTTAATTTGAAATAGTCTGATCTTTCAATTACATTCCAATCATAATTTCCATCTGTCTTGGCATATGCATGAGCTGTTTCTCTGTATTCATCTGTACCTGGTGTTAACTCACCAAGTTTTTCCGCCAGCTCATTACGTTCTGCATTATTACCCATTAATGACTGAAATGCATATGTATTATTATACATAGACTGTTCCAAGGCCCAGTCACAGAGTACTCTGATATTAAGCTTTCTGAAAAATCTCATATCAAAAGAAAAAGAACCTGTGTGTGGCGGAACCGGATTGCCAGCATAGGTTTTCTCATCACCAGGACCATCAGCATCAACACCGGCATAGGCTCCGTCTTCATCAAAAAGGGCGCCATGAACTTTATACACATAGAAGGCATATTTCGGTAATCCCGGCTTATACACATTTACATCAAAAGCGCTGTATAAGGGCTGAGCGTCACCAATATCAACTACTTCATTTTCCTGATAACTGTGATTAATAGTAAAATCAACCATGAAATTTCTCGTACTTATAGGACGGCCTCGTAATAAAGCCTCCATTCCCCAGCCTTTGGCTTCACCAACATTAAAGGGAACTGAACTTGCAATCCTGCCGGTTGAAGGCGCTAAATTCATACCAATAATTGAATTTTCAGCTTTCTGATTAAAATAAGTAAATTCAATAGCATAATTATCCAAAAATTCAGCATCAAAGCCAATCTCAAGCTCTTTGATCCTTTCCGGTTCTATCTCTTCATTTCCGATAAAAGAAAGAACTGCACCTGTTCCCAGACCGGATCTTTCTGCCTGCCAGAGAAGCGGTATAGCATCACGTGTACCAGGCAGCTGTCCGCTCTCTCCATACCCTGCTCGTAATTTCATCATATTAAACAACTTGGGGAAAAAATCATACTTGTCAAGACGAACCGCAAAAGTTGCACTGGGATAAAAAATCTGAGGTGCTTCTGCCCCGATGGAACTTGCATATTCATTTCTTAATACTACGGTGGCAAAATACTGATCCAAAAAGGAAAACTGATGAGTTGTAAGCAGGGAAGCTGTTCTTCTGTGAGATTTGGTTTCATCTCCGCCGATATATGTACTTGCTGCCCCGATATTGGTGATCAGTCCGGTCTCAAAATCCTTTTTCTGAATATTAAAAGTTCTGGTTTTTGTTTCTATAAAGGTTCCGCCAACTGAAGAGGTTATTTCAAGATCTTCCATAGGATAATAGGTGTAGGACGCACTGTAGTTTCCATTCATTTGCATGGAATTTCTATCCCATAACATTCGCTGTCCTGTATCTCCGGGAAAAGAATAATAATATCCATAGGGATACAGCTTATCATCCCTAAGATCATGATCATCAATTCCAAGGGTTGCATTAAAATTAAGATTTTTTATGGGAGAATAATTAACCTGTACAGATCCGATGAATCTGTTTCTTTTCATATCTGTTCTTAAATTTCGAACTGCAACACTGTCAGTAAAAAGATAAGACACCGGCAGCAGCATGGTATTGCCCAGAAAACCGTAAATATTGTTATCATTATTGGGTCGTCCGGTCTCACTCATAGCATAACTTGCACTGGCATTTAAGGTGATTTTTTCACTGGGAAAAACATCAATATTTGCACGTACTGCGGTACGGTCAAAGTAGTTATTGGGAATTATCCCTTTTTCATCTCTCTTATCCAAACCAACATAGTATCTCATATTCCCGGAACCACCGGAAACACTTAAAATATGCTGCTGAATAGGACCATCTCTGAATATTGCATTACAATCATCATAAGTAACAAATTCATCTTCAGAATATTCGTAGGACTGTCTGTTGTATCCAAATACAGTTTTGTAATTAAGGGAAAATGGTTTTACTCCTCCTCCTGCACCTTTTCCTCTTTTGGTAGTTACTATTACTACACCATTGGAACCATTGGTTCCATAAGAAGCAGTTGCTGCAGGACCTTTTAAAACTTCAATATTTTGAATATCATCAGGATTAAGGTCAGCAAGCATGGAATTATCCTGACCACCGACATCCCAGCCATAAACAGAACCGCTTTCCATTATCACACCATCGATCACGACCAAAGGCTGTCCGTCACCATTCAACCCCGGATTTGCTCTCATATCAAACCTGATACCACCGCCAACATTACCGGATGCTTTTTTTACCTGTACACCGGCAACTTTACCGCCTAACAAAGAAGAAACATCTTTGTAGGACTGACTTTCACTCAAATCTCCTGCATCAACCCGAGCAACAGCAACCTCGGATCTTGACCGAGATCGTTTGGAAGCCACTCCGGTTACCACCACTGTTTCTCCCTGAAATACATCAGGTTTCAGTTCAAATAAGAGATCTTCAGTGTTATCGCCAGGTTGTAAAACTAATTCCTCAGATTCATAACCCATATAGGTTACCACTAATGTGATCTCATCAACCAAAGAATACATAAATGAAAACTCTCCATCAGCATCAGTAGCAGCTCCTGCTGCTTCTCCTTGTACAGACACATTAGCATAAACAAGTGGTTCAGTTGTTTTTGCATCTATTACAGAGCCACTGATGGTTACCTGCTGTGCAAACAACCAACTAGCTGTTAAAACCAATGTAATAATTGTAAAAACAGCAACTAATTTTTTCATTTTTTAACCTCCTTCTCATTTAATATAAATTGAAAAAATATACAAAATACCATTTTTTTTTAACATCACCTCCCTTTTTAATTTTTTTAAAAAATTATTAATATTCATTATTTAATTATATACATAATATGTAGGATCAACTTGCTTATTATAATAATGGACTTCATAATGCAGATGATTACCTGTGGCTTTTCCTGAACATCCTACTTCTGCAATAGGCTGCCATCGTTTAACTTTTTCTCCTCTCTTTACAAGAATTTTAGAACAGTGTGCATATAAAGTTTTATATCCATATCCATGATCTACAACCACATATTTTCCAAAACCCTGATGAGGAGTATACCTGTCTTTAACTCTTATGACAGTTCCACCTCCAGTGGCTAATATAGTGGTACCTTTTCTGGCTGGAATATCTATACCCTTGTGATTCTCCAGTTTCCCTGTTAAGGGATCATTTCTGATGCCAAAACCAGAAGTAATGGTTCCTCCAAGAATGGGTCTTATAGAAGGAAAACATTCATTCTTCTTCTCTTCTCTCCCTAACTTAGCCCATATTTCTGCAATACTGCTCTTTTCCAGACGGACGGCCCTTTCTAATCTGTCAAGATCCAAATTAATCTCCCGGGCAGTCATATTAACCTTATCCGGTCGATTACTCATTCCATAGGTTGAAAGAGCAGGCCCTCCAACTCCCAGCTTTCTTATATCACTATTTATAGCTGGAAGATTGACTATGCTTCTCAATTCTCCTTCACTGACTTCTATCTGGGTTAACTGGTCACCAAGTTCGGAAACTTTTTCCTTGAAAACTAAAAGCTGCTGCTGTAACTTTTCCCGATCGTTTTCCAGAGATGAAATCCTATAATTATGATAAAGGCGGGTAAATAATCCGATAGAAATTCCAATTATACTCACTAAAAAAAATAAAAAAAGAAAGGATACTAAAATAAACATCCTTCCATCCAGACCGATCTGTTTATAACCACTCCCGTTCTTAGAGATATACACTAACCTTAATCTCTCCTTAAGCATTCTTTCTCCCCTTTTGGATAATTGGATTATAATTTAACGCTTCATTTTTTAAAATAAACTTTTTTAAAATAATAACTTGTTTTGGAATGTATAAAAATACAGATTAAATGTCAAGTAAAAAATAAAAATATTGGAAAACAAAACCAGCAGAGAAGCTATCCAGATTAATTTTGAAAAATAAATAACTAATATTATCCCAGATAACTTCTCAGCAAATTACTTCGAGAAGCATGCCGTAACTTTTTAATTGCCTTCTCTTTGATCTGCCTTACTCTCTCCCGGGTTAATTCGAATTTTTCTCCTATTTCCTCCAACGTTAAGGGATGCTCTCTGTCCAATCCAAAATACAGTTTAACGACTTTTTCTTCTCTCGCGGTTAATGTTTTCAAGGCTCTTTTGATCTCAATACTTAAGGACTCATCCAATAAATAATTATCAGGTGAATCCTGATTCTCATTTTCGATTACATCCAGCAGACTATTTTCTTCAGTTTGATTAAAAGGTGCATCAAGTGATATATGTTGACCTGATATTTTCATAGTATCCATTACATCATCCGGGGACATTTCCAGTTTATCGGCAATTTCTTTTGTACTCGGTGCTCGTTCATAAGACTGTTCCAGATCACTCAACGCCTTTCCAATCTTATTTAAATCCCCGACTCTATTTAATGGTAATCGTACTACTCTTGACTGTTCGGCCAGAGCCTGTAAAATCGACTGCCGTATCCACCAGACTGCATAAGAAATAAACTTAAAACCTCTGGTTTCATCAAAACGCTTGGCTGCTTTTATCAACCCAAGATTCCCTTCATTAATCAGATCACCAAGCGTTAATCCTTGATTCTGATATTGCTTAGCAACACTCACCACAAAACGTAAATTGGCTTTGGTTAATTTCTCTAATGCTACTTTATCATTTGCTTTAATCCTTCTGGCAAGTTCCACCTCCTCTTCTGGAGATAATAAAGAAACCTCTCCTATCTCCTGAAGATACCTGTCAAGAGAATGGCTCTCTTTGGATTTTATATTTTTTGCCATTTAAAAATCATCTCCTTATAAAAATAATTTCTCCAAACATCATATTTATACAAAATTTTTTATTGAATTGTTCCCAAGAAATTACAATCAACAGAATACCATAATAAACAGTTTTCAATATGTACAATAATCGAAAGAATAGATATTTTAAAAACGATTAATATACAAAAATTTTTCCCTAAAAACAACCTTTTTTTATTTTCTTGATTTTTACCAGAACAAATAATATATTCATTCCAAAAAGGAAAATATATGTCAAAAAAATTTACCTGTTTTTCAGCAATAATCTGTTTTTTTCTAATAATCATTTCCTGCGGTCATCTAAAAGAAGCAAAAAATAGTTATAAAAACCATAATTACGACCGGACTATAACCTTGTGTAAAAAAGCCCTTGAGACTGATTCTTCAAATGTTGATGCAATGATTCTAATGGGTAAATGCTATCAGCAAAAAAACTCGTTGGAAAAAGCATTACAAATAACTCAAAAAGCATATCAGCTGTCTTCTGCTTCCCGAAAAATTGCCGCTCAGCTTGTAAATATTCATAATGCAATAGGAGATGAAAATCTGAAAGACAATAAATATGCAGCATTAAATCATTACCAGACAGCCATTGAAATAAGGCCAGAGGATAAAAATATTCAAAAAAAGTTAGCTTCCACTTATTATGCTGTCGGAGAGTTAAAAAAAGCCAAACATTACTATCTGAAAATTCAAAATCAAAAAAATGAATCCTCTATATCTAATATGATTGCCAAGATTGACAAGAGAATTGAAAAATCCCAAACTCTTTACAAAAAAGGAGTAATACAATACACAAAATCCAAACTGAATAACGCACTTTATTTCTTTAACCAGGCTTCAAAACAATACCCCGGATCTGATGATATACAGTACTACCTTCTCATGACCAGGGCAAGGCTACTCTATGAAAAAGGATCAGTAAGCGAACTATGGGATGCCATCGAACTCTTTGGAAAAGCCTCCGTTCTCAAGAATAAACAGGGAGAGCCCTGGTACTGGATGGGATTAGCCTACCATAAAAAAGACAAGAATGAATTCACCAATGCCATAGACTGCCTGACCAAAGCCCTGAAATTAGAACTCAATGCTGATCTAAGAGAAAAATGCAAAGAAAAATTGCAGGAAATCAAAAGGAGAAAAAAGAAGATGGACGAGTTCTGGGGCAGGGAGTAGATCAAAAATCATGCATTGGTAACCGGTGTTCAGGGCATATATATAGATTTACGAACACGGATTAACGATTTTTGATTTGAGAAGTAAAAAACACGAACAGAAAATCATTATCGAATCATTAAGTAAAACACCCGGGGTTTTAAGGGATTCTCCGATCACATAATTCCCGCGAAGGCGGGAATCCAGGGGAATGGTTGTTGGGTGGATTCCCGACAGAAGCATTCGGGAATGACACATCTCGGAATCGGAATCGCTATCGCTATCGGTATCGGTATTGATATAAAATTAAGCCACGGATTTACCCCGTTGGATAAACGTATTTCGAAACATAAATCTTGAGACTGTTCAAAATATCCTACGGGGTGAACACGGATGAAACACAGATAAAATTTTCTTTGTTCATACAATCTCTCGGGGGTGCACTTTCATTTTGCCATCAACCCCTATTTCCTATTCACTATTTCCTATTCACTATTCCCCCCATCAAAAATCCCAAATCGTTAATCCGTGTTCTGAGATCAAAAAAGAATGTGCTACTGGTCCAAACGACTCCCCCGGAATCGATATCGGTATCGCTATCGCAATCGATATTGAATATAGCCACGGAATTGAATATTGTTGTAAAATCCGTGTAGATCTGTGTCAATCCCTGGCTGAATTATTACAAATTTTTCTGACAGCCCGGTTTATCTATACCTGACTATCGCTTTTTTTCAAAAAAACAGCATTTTTCACTTGTTTATTGAATTTAATATATTATATTGTCAGATATATACATACATATGTTAGATAATAGCTTACATATGTATGTAATGTTCTAACAGTTAAATATTCCGGAGGATAAAACCATGCTGGAACCATTATTGGGTTCGACAAATGCGGAGCGTGTCCTTATATTCATATATTCAAGAGATGAAGGATATGTAAGAGAGATTGCCAGGTTTTTTAATTCAGATCCGGATTCTATACAAAAACAGCTTAAAAGACTTGAAGCCGGTGGAGTATTAGTAAGCAAAACTGCAGGAAAAACCCGTTTATATTCCTTTAATCCACGCTATCCTTTTCTCAGGGAATTACGCATGCTACTGGAAAAAGCATTACAGTTTTATACTGATGAGGAAAGAGAAAAACTTTTAATGAACAGACGCAGGCCCAGGAGAGGTGGAAAACCATATGAAATCGATTAAAAAAATGACCAGCATAGAGCTGGCTGCATTCATTCAGGATCATTTGAAAGCAAAAGACATCGATGTAATTTTATCAGGTGGTGCTTGTGTTACTTTTTACAGCAATAATAAATATGTATCCATGGATCTTGACCTCATAAATATAAGTTTTACCAAAAGACATGATATCAGAGAAGCAATGAAAGAAATCGGCTTTACTGAAGAAGCACGATATTTTATTCACCCGGAAACAAAATTCTTTGTTGAATTCCCTCCTGGTCCACTGGCTGTTGGTGAAGAACCGGTTAGAAAAATTGATGAAGTTAAACAATCTACCGGTCTACTCAGAATTATCTCTTCCACTGACTGTGTGAAAGACAGATTGGCCGGATATTATCACTGGAAAGATCTGCAATGTCTTGAACAAGCTGTTTTGGTAGCTGCTCATGCAGAAATTGATCTAAAGGAAGTTGAAAACTGGTCCAAAAAGGAAGGAATGGAAGATAAATTTGAATATTTTAAAGCTAAACTTTCAAATAAAAAATAAACACGACTGGTCTTAATTACACTCGCGGAGTTGTCGGGTGTCTTGGATATGACATCAATTGAAAAAAACGTGTGGCACGACCTTTAGGTCGTGTTAATGATACATTGCCTAAAGCCTGTCCTGAGTTTATCGAAGGAGCAATGCCACACGAATAGTTTTAGTCACCAGTTGAATATCAAGAGATTTACGAACACGGATTAACGATTTTTGATGTGAGAAGTAAAAAACACGAACAGAAAATCATTATCGAATCATTAAGTAAAACACCCGGGGTTTTAAGGGATTCTCCGATCACATAATTCCCGCGAAAGCGGGAATCCAGGGAGGTGGTTGCAGGGTGGATTCCCGACAGAAGCATTAGGGAATGAAAGGGGAAAGGGATGACGTGCAAATCTGAATTATACCCCTCGGAATCGGAATCGCTATCGCTATCGCAATCGATATCGAATATAACCACGGATTCACCCCGTTGGATAACATATTTCAAAATATAAATCTTGAACTGTTCATAATATCCTGCGGGGTGAACACGGATTAACACAGATAAAATTTTCTATGCTCATGCAACCCCCTAGGGGGTACACTTTCATTTAGCCATCAACCCCTATTCCCTATTCCCTATCCCCCCATCAAAAATCCCAAATCGTTAATCCTTGTTCTGAGATCAACGTTTAAGAGTATCAAAAACCCTGGTATCAAGAGATTTAAGAACACGGATTAACGATATGTGATTTGAGAAGTTAAAAACAGGAAAAGTTAATCGTTTATCAGCTCAGCGCACCAAAAACAGATCTAAAATCTCAAATCGTTAATCCTTGTTCTGAGATCAAAAAGGAATGACAGGGTAAAGGGTTAAATCAATTAAAACACCCGGGGTCCTGAGAAACAGACACCCGGGGTTTTAAGGAATTTTCCGACTATGTCATTCCCGCGAAGGCGGGAATCCAGGGGAATGGTTGCTGAGTGGATTCCCGACTGAAACATTCGGGAATGACAGGGAAAAGGAATGACTTGCAAATCTGAATTACACCCCTCGGAATCGGAATCGCTATCGCTATCGCAATCGATATCGATATCGAATATAGCCACGGATTTACCCCGTTGGATAAACTTGTTTCGAAACATAAATCTTGAACTGTTCAAAATATCCTACGGGGTGAACATGGATTGAATATTGTTGTAAAATCCGTGTACATCTGTGTCAATCCGTGGCTGAATCAAAATTAATTATTGATAGATCATAACCTCCAAATCAGAGAAAAAAAACCTATTCACTATTTCCTATTCACCATTTTATACCAAATTTTATTGACTTTTTTTTAAAATCTTAGTATATTATATGTACTAATTCAAACTTCGAAATTATAAATATATTGTTATAAACCAGGAGTAATACCTGGTGTTTTATCATTCATAATTATAATAAAAGGAGGAGAACATGAAGTTAAGCGCACCGAAACAAATAGTATGGTGGATAGCCACAATTCTGGGTGTTTTGGGAATTCTTGGCCGCATCCTTACCATAGCATTTATCACAGCTAATTCATGGTGGTTTTTATTAATTGCATTTGTTTTACTCTTCCTGGGTACAATCCTTAAAGGCCTCTGATTCCGGATCAATATTATTTTTCACAGACCCCTAATTGTAAACGTTAGGGGTCTTTTTGTAACGACGTATAGTCCGATTATCCAGCATATGTTTGCTGGCCTACCAACCAAAGAGAACACATAACCAGAATCATGAAAAAACTGGAGAGCAATGGATTTACGAACACGGATTAACGATATGTGATGTGAGAAGTAAAAAACACGAACAGTTAATCGTTTATCAGATCAGCGCACCAAAAACACATCAAAAATCTCAAATCGTTAATCCCTGTTCTGAGATCAGAAAGAAGATAAGTCCACTTTTACTCTCCGCAAAAAAATAAAACACCCGGGGTCTTGAAAAACAGACACCCGGGGTTTTTAAAGATTCTCCGATCACGTCATTCCCGCGAAAGCGGGAATCCAGGGGAATGGTTGCAGGGTGGATTCCCGACAGAAGCATTCGGGAATGACAGGGAAAAGGGATGACTTGCAAATCTGAATTACACCCTCGGAATCGGTATCGGGATCGCAATCGCAATCGTATTT
>JAWODZ010000155.1:0-7218 GCA_046483025.1 bacterium | reverse complement strand
TCATATGTTGCATCCATAGTAGTAACAATCACCATATTTAATTCAGGGAAAACAATGACAGACTGTCCTCCTAATCCAGAAGCAAAAAACAGCCTATATCCTCTGAGCTTTCCTGTCCACCATAAGTATCCATATCCTACATCTTCTATTTTGCTTAGTTTTGTTTTATAATAACGGTGGTTGGTCGTACTTTTTTCTATCCAGGTACTGGAAATTATTTGCTCTTCATCCAATGTACCGTTCTTTAGATATAAATAACCCAAACGTGCCATATCCCTGGGAGTTAGAAACATTCCTGCTCCTCCAAAATAAACATCATTTTGATCCTTGGTCCACATAATCGCATTGATACCAAGAGGAGCCAATAATGATTCAGCGGTATACACTAATGTACTCTTTCCCGTGGTTTTCTCGATGATCCCGGATAAAAGATGAGTTCCGTAAGTAGAATACAGAAAATCTGATCCCGGGTCAAATTGCAAATCAGAGGTTAAAATTGAGGCTATCAGATTATCTGCCGCTTTCATTTCATCATCAATGTCCGATTCATGATCAAATCCGGCTGTCATGGTAAGTAAATGACGGATAGTAATATCAAACTTTCTAGGGTCGGTTATTTCATCTGTATATTCAGGGTAAAAATCCATTAACTTACTATCCAGGCTATCAATATAACCTTCTTCAATAGCAATACCGATGACAGCAGAAATATAGCTTTTAGTTACTGAATAGATCGGATCCATAACATATTTTGTTCTTCCGTTATAATACTCTTCCACAACCAAATAACCATTTCTGACAATTAACAAGCTGTAACAATATGATAATCCATACAATTCAACTGTTGCTCTGTTAATCATTAATGAATTTAAACCTTGATCCTCAATTGAAGACGTTTCCCATTCATATGGGGTTAGTTCTGCATATGGATCTATATCATTTTCTACAGGTGCCTGGAAATTACATACAACATGTAAAAGGCCCATAACTATAATAAATATCAAAATTATGCTGATTTTCTTCATAACTCATTCCTTATTGCTATAATAAGAATAATATTTTTATCCTCTATTATATATACGAATTTTTATAATAAAACCCTAAAAAAATATTTTTTAATTTTTTCTTGGAACTTTTCATATATTTTTCGTATACTATACAAACTTATGACTGACCAGTCAGTAAGACCACGATACTTAATAACAGGAGATAAAAGGGATGAAAAACAGTAAAACAAACAATCTTCAATCAGATCGTACAAAAACTATTCTCAATGCTGCCATGAAACTGTTTTCTGAAACTGACTTTCATGAAGTTACTGTTGATGAAATAGCACAAAGTGTTGGGCTTTCCAAAGGAACACTGTACCTTTATTTTAAAAACAAAGAAGATCTTTTCTTTTCAATTATTAAAGCAAAAAGCAATGAACTGTTTACACGCCTGGAAAATTCGCTTAAAAACGATCTGCCGTTTGAGGAAATTTTACAAAACTTTATAAAAGCCCATTTAAATTTTTTTAAAGAAAACAAAGCCTACTTTAAAATTATTCATTCAGAAAAATGTCGTATGACCATGGATGATCATTACAGGATGCATGATTTGGGAATAAAAGTTTTTAATCAGTTTTTAAAGCACACAGAAAAGCTGGTTCAAGCAGGGAAAAAAGAAAACAGCATTGGCAATATTGATACTGACATCGCAGCACGGGGGCTCCGAGGCATTTTAAACTCCTTTGTATTTCAATGGATCTTTACCAATGAAAAAATTTCCATACAAAAAGAAACCGAACAAATAAAAAATCTTTTCTTATATGGAGTAAGCAAAAGAAATTAAATATTTATTTTAACGAGAATTGCGGAGGAATGTATGCAGAAAAAATATTTTTTTATAATAAGTATAATAATTGTATTGGCAACCACTTGTCTGTTTTCACAAGATCAGCTCATTTTAACTATTGACAGAAGTATTGACCTTGCTTTGGATAAAAATCCGGAATTTGAAATAGCAGAAAAAAATGTAAAAAAAGCCGGAGCTGGAATTGGAGAAGCATATTCAGTGCTGCTCCCTCAGATAAATGGAAGTGTCAACTTCCAAAAATCCTGGGATATTCAGGAAAATACTATCCCCAACTTTATAAAACAAATGGTGGGCCCTTCTTTCCCCGGATATGACCAAATGCCCGATTATGTCAGAATAGCATTTGGGCTGGAAAATACTTTTACCTATGGAGTCAACCTTTCCCAGCCCCTGTTTCTGGGAGGCGCTGGAATTGCAGGAGTTAAAATGGCCTATGCTGCTCATACAGCATCTCAACAGGAACTTGAATCGAAAAAACAAAATTTAATATATAATACTGCAGATGCCTTTTACCGGGCCCTTTTAGCCCAGGAACTTGTTCATGTTCAGGAACAAGCCTATGAACAAGCTCAGGCAAATCTGGACAGAGTCGAAAAACTATATAATGTTGGCTCTGCTTCAGGTTTTGATAAAATGCGGGCCGAAGTAGAAGTAGCCAATGTTAAACCAGAAGTCATTGCAGCCAGAAACAATTATCAATCAGCTTTAACTGGTCTCAGGACAATTATTGGATTACCCAAGGAAACTAAAATTATGATTAAGGGTGAATTAGATTATAAAAAGGATGAATTGATTTCATCATCCTTTGAGAAACTTATGGAAACAGCCTTACAAAACCGCCCTGAACTTACAGCACTCAATGCTCAAAAAAATATTGCTGCCCAGAATATAACGATTGCCCGAAGCCAGTACCTTCCTAAACTTTATTTTTCAACAGATTATTCCTTCCTCGCCATGAGAAATGACTATAATTTTGCATCTGATGATTTTAGTAAAGGATTTACCTCTGCCCTTAGCTTGCAAATTCCTCTTTTTACAGGATTAAAACGTTGTCGCCAGTATCAAAAAGCTCGATTAGACTATAATATTGTTAAAGATACAAAAAAACAGCTGCACGACGGGATTGCAGCAGAAGTTGAATTGGTCTACAATAAATTCAAAGAAGCAGAAGAAAAATATTTTTCAGCAAAAAAATCTATTGACTTAGCAGAAGAAGCTTTACATCTGGCAAATCTTCGTTACGAAGAAGGAGTAGCCACACAGCTGGATGTATTAAATTCCCAGCTTGCTCTTACCAGGGCCAGAGTAAATTATGCTTCAGCCTTATACGAATATCAGACAGCCCGGTATCGACTGCGGAAAGTAACCGGTACTCTGTCAGGAGTTTTATAATGCACAAAAATTATTTTAATAAAATTACATAAGATAAAAAGGAGAAAAGAATGATACGAAAATGGATTTTAACTATTGGGTGCCTTATTGTTGTATTGACAGTAAGTTGTACCTCTTCGGATATCGGTCAGGAAAAAACAGCTGTTCCGGTAGAAGTGATGACCGTCAAAAAGGGAGATATTAAACAGACCTTAGAATTTAATGGTGATATCGTGGCAGAATATACAGTAAAAGTTTTTTCAAAAATTCCTGATCGTATTACCAAATTTTACCTTGATGAAGGAAATAAAGTCTTAAAAGGAGATATTATTGCAGAAGTAGAAGCAACTCAACAGAAACAGGCAGTACGGAGAGCAAAAGCCGGATTAACAGCAGCTAAATCACAGTTAGCAAATATTTCTGCAGAATTTGAAAGAGCAAAACGTCTTTATTCTGAAAATGCCATGAGTAAACAGCAGTATGATGCAGTAAAAACACAGTATGAAGCTGTGCAGTCCCAAGTAGACCAGGCCGAAGCCGGATTAGCCAGTGCCCAAAGCAGTCTGAAAGATGCATCTATTACAGCACCCATTTCCGGGATTATCGGGAAAAGACATTATGAAGAAGGTGATATGGCTTCTCCCCAATTACCGGTGGTAACTATTGTTCAGATGGATAATGTTAAAATGGTATTTGAGGCCACAGATAAAGAATTTGGAAAGCTGAAACTCGAACAACCGGCACAGGTAAAAGTAACCAGTTATCCGAATGAACGGTTTTTGGGGAAAATTATAAAAATCAGTCCTATACTAGATCCTATTACCCGCCTTGCTGACATTGAGATTTTAATACCCAATCCTGACAGTAAACTTAAACCAGGAATGTTTGCCCGGACTGAAGTTACTATTGGATTATTGGAAGATAAAATAATAATTCCAAGATATTCCGCTATAGAAACGACTACCTTGAAATCCGTACAGGGTCAGGACAGAGTAGTAAAAGAGTATCATGTTTATACGGTCAATGACAGCAGTAAAGCTGTACAGCGGGATCTGGAAGTTGAATATGTTAATCATAAGAATATTGTTGTTAATTCAGGTATTGAAGTTGGAGAAAAAATTGTTGTCTCCGGACAAAATAAACTGTTAGAAGGAACTGTTCTGAATATAATTACTGAAAAAGAGGAGGCCGCATTATGATATTGTCCAAGACAGCTATTAAACGCGGTGTAACTTTCTTTATGCTCTATATCGTAGCAGTAGGATTCGGCCTCTTTTCTCTGGGCAGACTTAAAATTGATCTTTTCCCTGAACTTGATTTTCCGGTAGTAGCAGTAATAACTCAATATACCGGAGTTGGCCCTTTTGATATTGAAACAGTGGTTACTCGACCCATTGAGGAGACAGTATCTTCGGTTCAAAATGTAAAAACTGTTCATTCAAATTCCAGACAGGGCTTTTCTCTGGTAATTCTGGAATTTGAATGGGGTGCAGATATGGATCAGGCTGAAATTGATGTTCGTAATTCACTCGATTTTATTGAAGATTATCTTCCGGATGATATATCAGATCCTATGGTATTTGCATTCGATCCCTCCATGCAACCGATTGCTTTTATGTCTGTAGGCTCTAAGCTTCATGGTCTGGCCGAACTGCGAAAAATTTCTGAAGAGGATATTGAGCCCAGACTGGAACGAATTCCGGGAGTCGCATCTGCATCAACTTCAGGAGGATTACGGAGAGAAATCAGGATTTTACTTGACCCTGTTCGTCTCCGTGCCCATAATATTTCTGTTATGCAGGTAGAAAATGCTCTCAGGGCTAATAATCTGCAGCTTCCCTCCGGATGGATAGATAATCAGCAGCAGGAATTCACCATTCAGACTCAGGGTGAATACAAGACAGTTGAAGAAATTAAAAATACTGCTGTTAGTATGATGAGAGGAAGTGTAATCCGTATTAGTGATGTAGCTGAAGTAGTTGATGGATTTGCAGAAAACAGGCAAAAAGTATTTATAAATGATAATCCTGCAGTACTATTGATTCTCCAAAAACAATCAGATGCTAATACTGTAAATACTATTGATAAAGTACATAACAGAATGGAAAATATTATACAGGAAATTCCCAAAGGAGTTAAGATAGAAACCATCTGGGATCAGGCAGATTTCATTAATCAGTCTATGACAAACCTGGGAAATACTGCTATACAGGCTATTATCCTGGCATTTCTCATCCTCTTGTTCTTTCTGCGTAACTTCCGCAGTTCCATAATTGTTGCCATCTCAATTCCAATTTCTATGATAGTAACCTTTGCAGTTATGGACCAGGCAGGCCTGACTTTGAATATTATCTCTATGGCAGGACTTGCTTTGGCAGTAGGACTGCTGGTAGATAACTCCATCGTAGTACTGGAAAGTATATACCGACTACGGGAACAGGGAGATAAACCACGGGAAGCTGCAGATACAGGAACCAGTGAAGTGTCAACTGCTATCATAGCCTCAACCTTGACCACAGTATCTGTTTTTCTGCCGGTTCTTTTTGTCCCTGGAATAGCCGGTGAAATGTTCAATGACATGGTGGTTACTATTTGTTTTTCATTGGCTGTATCATTGATCGTGGCATTAACTCTGGTCCCACTTTTGGCTTCACGATTTTTAAAAATTAATCAAACCGGAAAGAAAACATCGAGATTACATCGTCTTTCTCAAAATATTGGCAACTGGATTGATAATTTGAAGGATACCTACCTGATTGCTCTGGACTGGTCCTTAAAGCATAAATTACAGGTAATAATCATTACTCTCGTTACTTTTATAATTGCCATTGCTCTGTTGTTTACCCGGGGAGGTGAATTTATCCCGAAAACAGATCAGGGGTTTATAGAATTGACTGTGAACAGATCCCCTGGTACAAGTCTGCCTGCTATGGAAAAAAGTATGCACCAGTTAGATGAGATAATTAAAAACCAGGTTCCGGAAGCTGAAATGGTGTATACAAATTTTGGCCAGGGGGAAGGAATGTTTGCTGTCTTTTCTACCAGCGGATCTCATGAAGGAGAAATTATGGTTCGACTGGTTCCCAGAAGCAAGCGGTCGCGCTCCTCCAAGGATATTGAAAATGATCTGAGACAATATATAAATAAACTCCCTGATGTGGAAGTTCAATTTTCAGAAGGTGGAGCAGCTATGTTTGGTGCAGAAGCAGATATTGTGATACAATTATTTGGATATGATCTGGAAGTAGCTAAAACTCTGGCCAATGATATTGAAAAACAGGTATCAACTGTTGAAAATATTGTTGATACAGAAGTCAGTATTGAAAAAACAGCTCCGGAATTAAAAATACAGCTGAATAGAAATAGAATTGCTGATCTGGGTCTTTCCACGTCGCAAATTGGGCGGGTAATCAGTACTAATATCTTGGGCAATGTTGTCAGTCAGTTCCGGGAAGCCGGAAATGAATATGATATCCGGGTACAGTTGAAAGAAGAATTCCGTCAAAATAAAAATGATCTGGAGAATATTTTAATTACTACTCCTATAGGACAACAAATACCACTGCGTTCGATCGCGACTATAGAATTAAGTGATGCTCCTACTGAAATTAACCGCGAAGACCAGGAAAGAGTAGTATCGGTAAACTGTTCAGTGGAAGGAAGTGACTTACGCGGTGCTACCGCCCAGGTACGAAAGATAATAAAAGATTTTCCGCTTCCCAATGATTTCCGTATTGAAATAGGAGGTGCGGCAGAGGATATGATGGAAGCCTTCATGTATTTGGGACTGGCTTTCCTGGTAGCCATGCTGCTCACCTATATGGTGATGGCGTCTCAGTTTGAGTCATTGCTTGATCCCTTTGTTATACTTTTTACTATTCCTATGTCACTAATCGGTGTTTCTCTGGCCTTGTTTATAACAGGCACCACCTTAAGTGTGATGTCACTTATCGGAGCTATAATGCTGTTGGGTATTATTGTGAATAATGG
>JAWODZ010000137.1:0-3406 GCA_046483025.1 bacterium | reverse complement strand
GGTAGTCCAGCAGCTTGCCCATCGTGCTCTCGCTCTGCACGTCGGCCTTGAAGTGCCGCTTGACCCACGAAACGGGCCGCGGCTTGCACTGGATGAAGATTTCCTCGTCCCGGTCCGGTAAAAAACTTCAAAAAAATAAGGAGAGTAATGAATGCTGTCCTATATTATCAGGCGAATATTGATTCTTCCTTTAATACTGTTGGGTGTTACATTTCTTATCTTTTGCCTTTTTTCTCTTTTGAGCCCTATGGAGAGGCTGGCTACCTATATTAATGATCCCAGTGTATTAAAAAATCCACAATCTGCTCAAAGGTTAATTGACAAATATCATCTGGATGAACCTTTTCCTACCGGTTATATTCACTGGTTGAAGTCATTGCTAAGATTTGATTTTGGCTGGTCACCTACTGCCAATCAGCCGGTCTGGGAGGCGATTATGCAGCGACTTCCTGCTACTATGGAACTTGTTCTTTATTCAATTATCCCGGTAATTCTGGTTGGGATTTGGTTAGGCGTTATCTCAGCGGTACATCATAATGATATATTGGACCAATTCATTAGAGTCACGGCAATTATCGGTTGGTCTTTACCTACTTTTATTTTTGGCTTATTAATATTATTCATATTTTATGGTATTTTAGGCTGGTTACCACCGGGACGACTGAGTACTTGGGCTCAGTATATTGTTTATGCTGAAGAAGGATTTAAAAATTATACCTATTTCATTACCATTGATGCATTACTAAATGGCCGTCTTGATATTTTTTGGGATGCTCTAAAACATTTGATTGGACCGATCATTACCCTGTCTTATATTTCCTGGGCTTTTTTGTTGCGTATTACCCGTTCCAGTATGCTGGATACACTGCGTAAAGATTACATACGAACTGCACGTTCTAAAGGGGTGGATGAGAAAACAGTTATCTACCAGCATGCACGGAAGAATGCCATGATACCGGTTGTAACAGTTGCGGGAATGATGATTATCAGAATGTTGGGAGGTGTGGTTATAACAGAAACCGTTTTCACCTATCCCGGATTAGGTTTCTGGGCCGCCTCATCTGCACAACAACTGGATTACGGTTCTATTATTGGATTTGCTCTATTATTTGCTTTTCTCATGGTTGTTGGTAATTTAATTGTAGATGTTTCCTATGCTTTGCTTGATCCCAGGGTGAGATTGGAGTAATTATACCATGAATCGTATTATAAAAAAACTCCTTAGTAATACAACCTCATTGATTGGTTTAATATTGCTCTTTGTTTTTGTTGTTATTGCAATTTTTGCACCCACTATTGCTCCTCCCCTGTTTTCCGATCCCTATCAGATACCCCGTATGTCTTGGGATACCGAGCCACAACCTCCTGGATTTCCCATATCTGATGATATGAGATTTGTCTATGAAAGTATGGGGGAACCTATAATCAGAGATAAAGCCATTTTTGGCACTGCTCAGGGTGGCTATGATATTTTTTATGGATTGATATGGGGAACCAGGACTGCTTTTCGTATTGGTATAGTGACTGTTGTATTTTCTATGTTAATTGGTGTTATTTTGGGTTCTATAGCAGCTTATTTTGGCGGCTGGTTGGATGAATTGTTGATGCGAATAACCGATATCTTTCTTTCCATTCCTTTTTTGGTGGCTGCTATGGTCTTAACCACAATTTTGGGGAGAGGTCTGGACAAAGTAATGATTGCCTTGGTCTTTTTTGGCTGGATGGGTTATGCCAGGGTAATTAGAGGTAGCATCTTATGTGTCAAAGAAGAAGCTTTTATAACAGCTGCCCGGGCACTTGGTGTTAGGGATTACAGTATTATTATTCGCCACCTGCTTCCCAATACTATATTCCCGGTATTAGTACAGGCAAGTATGAATATCGGGTCTATGGTCATTACTGCTGCTGCCTTGAGTTTTCTGGGCGTAGGTGCTCCTTTGGGTTATGCCGATTGGGGACAGATGGTCAGTTTTGCCCGTAACTGGATTATTGGTTCACCGGGGAATGCCGGAGAATACTGGTATGCAGTATTTTTCCCGGGAGTGTTTATAGTCCTTTTCGTTCTTTCCTGGAATTTAGTAGGGGATACCCTGAGAGACATTATGGATCCACGCTTAAGGGGTGAGTTGTAATGAGTAATAATCAAAGTAAAATTTTACAGGTCAAGAATTTGAAGACTTATTTTTTTACTGAGAACGGAACTGTGAAAGCAGTTGATGGAGTTGATTTTGAAATCTATCAGGGTGAAACTCTGGGACTGGTTGGTGAATCGGGGTGCGGGAAAACTGTTACTGCTTTTTCAATTGTAAAATTACTTGATTATCCCGGAAAAACGGTAGGCGGACAAGTTTTCTTTAAAGGTGAGGATTTGCTAAAAAAGAATGAAAAGCAAATGCGTAAGATTAGAGGAAAAGAAATTTCTATAATTTTTCAGGAACCTATGACTTCTCTGAATCCTGTTTTTACCATCGGGTTTCAAATAACCGAGGCATTAAAGGTTCATTATAAAATAAATAAAAAGAAAGCAAGGGAAAAAGCCATTCAACTACTGGAAAAAGTGGGAATTCCAATTCCGGAACAAAGAATCGATGAATATCCCCATCAATTAAGCGGTGGTATGCGACAGAGAGCGATGATTGCTATGGCTTTAGCTTGTGACCCGAGTCTGTTGATAGCTGATGAACCGACCACATCACTGGATGTAACTATACAGGCACAGATATTGGAATTAATGAAATCCCTTTTAAAACAATTTAATAGTTCTCTGATTATGATAACCCATGATCTGGGAGTCATTGCTGAAATTGCCGACCGCATTGCAGTTATGTATGCCGGTAAAGTTGTGGAATACACTGATACCCGTTCCATATTTTATTCTCCTCTCCATCCTTACACCTTTGGTTTGTTAACGTCTATTCCCAGGCTGGATATGGAAATCGAAAAATTGGAATCAATACCTGGTGCTGTTCCGGACCCTTTGCATTTTCCTGAAGGATGCAAATTCCATCCCCGCTGTATTTTTGCAACAGAGAAATGTCGAAAAGAGGAACCTTCTCTTATGGAAATTAAGGATAAACATCTGGTTCGCTGTTGGCATTCCGATAAAGTGCAACAGGAAGTAAAAAAGATGGATTTTACCAGGAGGTTAGCAGTTGGTGAATAATCAATTAATCAGTATCAAAAATCTGGTAAAATATTTCCCCATCAGAAAAGGTGTTTTTAGATCCACGGTAGGCCATGTAAAGGCTGTTGATGATGTTAGTTTTGACGTGTTTAGTGGTGAAACATTGGGATTGGTTGGAGAATCTGGTTGCGGAAAATCAACCACTGCCATGACCATTCTCCGATTGGAAGAACCAACTAGTGGTGATGTCTTTTTTGAGGGTAACAATCTTGCTAAAATCAG
>JAWODZ010000240.1:0-12139 GCA_046483025.1 bacterium | reverse complement strand
AGTATCGGTAAACTGTACAGTGGAAGGAAGTGACTTACGCGGGGCTACTGCTCAGGTACGGAAAATAATAAAAGATTTTCCTGTACCCAATGATTTCCGTATTGAAATAGGGGGCGCAGCAGAGGATATGATGGAAGCCTTCATGTATTTGGGACTAGCTTTCCTGGTAGCCATGCTGCTTACCTATATGGTAATGGCATCTCAATTTGAATCACTTCTTGATCCCTTTGTTATACTTTTTACTATTCCTCTGTCACTAATCGGTGTTTCTCTGGCCTTGTTTATAACAGGCACCACCTTAAGTGTCATGTCTCTTATCGGAGCTATAATGCTGTTGGGTATTATTGTGAATAACGGTATTGTGCTTATCAGTTATATTAATCTGCTTCGAGAAAGAGGACATCCTATGTTGGAAGCTATTCGTTTAGGCGGAGAAGCCAGAATGAGACCGGTTATCATGACTGCACTCACTACTATTCTGGCTATGACCCCTCTTGCTATAGGGCTGGGAGAGAGCGGAGAATACTGGTCACCTATGGCTCGTTCAGTTATGGGCGGACTGCTGATCGGAACCGTGCTTACTCTCATTGTTATTCCGGTGATTTATGCAGTATTTGAAAATCTCAGTGCCCGGATCCAGGAGAAACGAGAACGTAAACGTCAAAAACGCTTGAGTAATAAATAATCTGTTTTTCGAAAAAAAGATTATATTATGACCTGACGAGACTGTCGAAAAACCCCGGGTGTCAATTTTTATTGACCCCGGGTGTTTTTATAGTAGTTGTTATTATTAAACTTAAACTACCCGGTATTGTCCAAAAAATCGACAATAACCTGGATTCTGACCTTTTTCGACATTCTCGACAGGTTTAAAATCTGTCGGGTCATAATAATAAAAATATTACTTTGAACAATAATCCTTAACTATATACAATTATTTGTATTGTGTTTTATTTTGATTAATTAATAGATTTTATTATATTAAAAAAATTCATAATAAACAAAATATAAAATAAAGCCACATGAGTAAAAAAATATTATCCCGGTTAACAAACTTCATAATAATAATTGGTATTTTATATTTATTTCTGTTAAGCATTAAACTTCTCGGCCATTCATTTTCCTTATTCGGTGAAGGGTTTGCTGAAACTATGTTGCAAATGACCAGCCATCCGGCAGCTGGATTACTTATTGGTATTGTTGCCACCAGTCTTATTCAGAGTTCTTCTACCACGACCTCTATAACAGTCGGGCTGGTTGCCGGTGGAGTACTTTCTCTCAACAATGCAATACCTATTATCATGGGTGCAAATATTGGAACAACTATAACTAATTCACTGGTTTCTCTTGGTCATATCTCTATTCGATCCGAATTCAAAAAAGCCTTTGCAGCCAGTATAGTACATGACTTCTTTAATATATGTGCAGTGCTGGTGTTATTCCCATTAGAGATTCACTTCCATCTTATTGAAAAAACTGCAGTATTTCTTGAAGGGGGATTTTCACATGCCGGGGGTATGGAATTATTCAATCCTCTCAAGTTTATTCTGAATCCTGCAATAAATTTAATTGATTACATTACTTCATTTCTTCCTTTACAAAGTATAATTCTTACTATATTATCCTTGATTTTACTATTTTTTTCTCTCTCAACTCTGGTAAGAAAAATCAGATCTATGGTTCTTACTCAAATTGAACATATTCTTAATAAATATCTGTTTAAAAATGATATATTAGGGTTTTTCTTCGGTATGATAATAACTTCAATTGTTCAAAGTAGTTCAGTAACCACTTCCTTAATTGTGCCTCTTGCAGGAGCGGGTTTATTATCTCTACGTCAGATCCTGCCTTATACCTTAGGCGCAAACATAGGCACTACTGTAACTACAATTCTAGCAGCTCTGGCCACACAAAATGAAATTGCAATAATGGTAGCCTTTTCTCATTTATGTTTTAATATTTTCGGTATTTTGATATTTTACCCTTTAAGATTTATTCCTATAGGCTTAGCTAAATTTGTCAGCACCAAAGCAGCAAAATCAAAGAAAAATCTTATACTGTTTGTTATTGCATATATTTTACTGCATTTTATTCCCATACTCATTATATTAACTTAAAGGATTACAGTTTTTATCTTATATATATATAATAAGAGGTAACACTATGTGGAAAACAATATTAAATATCTGGAAATCAGATAATTTGCTTGAACAAGCATGGAATGAATCATTTGAAATGCTGGAAATAACCTATGACATGTTCTGTGAAGCTACAAGTGTTCTGCGAAAAAGTGAACAAACAATAATAAAAAAAGAAATCAAGAAAAGAGATATTAAAGTCAATAAATTCCAGAGAGATGTACGCAGAAAAATAATGACCCATTGTACTGTCCAGGGATCCAGTGATCTGCCCGGAGGGCTTATTCTTGTAAATATTGTTATAGATATTGAGCGTATCGGAGACTATACCAAAAACATTGTTGATCTTGCCACCATTTATCCGACCAGACTTGAAGGGGGATTATTCGAAGACAGTCTCAAAAAAATCGAAAACTCTGTAAAAGACAACTTCTTCCGAACTAAGAAATGCCTGAAAGAAAGTAATGAAAAGGAAGCACGAAAGCTGTTGAAAGAATATGTTTGGATCAATCCCGAATGCGATCAACGGTCATTTGAGATCATTCAGGAAAAGGATAAAAGTATCGGCGGAGGAAAAGCAGCAACCCTGGCTCTCTATTTCAGATGGTTAAAAAGGATCAATTCACATCTGAGAAATATCACCACCAGTATTGTCAATCCCTTTGATCAGATCGGCTATACCAAGAAGGGATTTTCTGAGGTTGATAATTAAAAGATAGAAAGGTACATATGCAGCATCATATTCAAAATATAATAAAAAAATATAATTTGATTCCGCATCCCGAAGGGGGGTATTACCGGGAGATATTCAGATCACGAACAAAAATAACTTCTCCGGCAGTACATAAAGAAAGAAACGCTGCAACTCATATTTATTTTTTTCTGATGGAAAACCAGATCAGCAAATTTCATAAGGTTGTTCATGATGAAATCTGGAATTTTTATCAGGGAGATGCATTAAAGATCATTACTTTTGACGGTGAAACTACCAAAGAAACTATTATCGGACACAGACAGAAGCACGGATATACAGAAATTATACCTGCAGGATGTTATCAGGCTGCAGAATCACTTGGAGAATACAGTCTGGTTGGCTGCACTGTAGCACCCGGTTTTGAGTTTGAAGATATGTCGTTTTTATCTCAGGATGATAGCAGTAAAACCAAGCTATTGAGAACCTATCCTGAGTATGAGAAGTTTATTTAAGATAGGAATAGTGGATATATAAATGTTACAATTTTGAACTTCTCAAATCATAAATCATTAATCCTTATTCATTTGCAAAAAATTAAAAGCTCCAGTGATGTGCAGAAACGTAAAAGACACCCACCTAAGTCTTCCCTCAAGGGAGGACTTTTATAATCTCTCCCCTTGAGGGGAGATGTCCGCTGGAAGCGGACAGAGGGGTGTCATAAAATTCCAAACCCCAAGCACTAAACTGATCAGGTTTTTTATTTTACCACGAAGCACACGAAGGACACGAAGATTTTATAAATATTTTTCTCTTCATGTTCCTCGCAATCTTAGTGGTTTTCTTAAAATCCGTGAGAATCCGTGTTAATCCGTGGCTAGAAAATTGATCATTGATTATTGTTTGTAATTTGGGATTTGAGTATTGTGATTTTTTCCCCGATACCCCGTTACTCCGATATTCCGTTACACTATCCTCAATAATGACGATTATCAAAAACTACAGAAATAAGTTTAACGACAAAACACTCAACCCCTGCGCTGTCTGCGGTCAGCGGTCAAATCTGGCTACTGACCACTGACCTCTGAACGCTAACGTTCTAAAGTTCTCATGTTCTTTCGTTCTACAGTTCTGAACGCTGACATCTGCCTACTGGTTTCTGACTTTCGAATTTCTTTTGTCAGACAATGACTCCCTCATCTTTTTTTCACATACGCATACAGCCATTCAGTCATTTCCCAGAGAGTATGCATGATTGATTCCCGGGCCCGGTAGCCGTGACTCTCATACGGCAGCATCACCAATCTGGCTTTTACTCCATGTCCTTTCAGTGCATGATAATAACGTTTACTCTGAATGGGAAAAGTCCCGGAGTTGTTATCAGCAGCACCATGGATAAGGAGTATAGGTTCATTGACTTTATGTGCATGCATAAAAGGTGACATGGCAAAATAGATTTCAGGTGCTTCCCAGAACGTCCGTTCCTCTGACTGAAATCCGAATGGTGTCAGAGTACGATTATAGGCGCCGCTGCGGGCAATACCGGCTGCAAAAAGATCTGAGTGGGCAAGTAGATTTGCGGTCATAAAGGCACCGTAGGAATGGCCGCCAATAGCGATTCGTTCCGGATCTGCAATTCCCCGACGGACAACTTCATCAACCGCAGCTTTGGCGCTTGCTACCAGTTGTTTAATAAAGGTATCATTTGGTTCCTTGTCACCTTCACCGATTATAGGCATGGTGGGACCATCTAAAATGGCGTATCCCTGTGTAAGCCAGAGATGAGGCCGGCTCCACCGGATCCTGGTAAATCTGTAAGGAGAATCTTTAACCTGACCGGCTGCCTTGGCACTCTTGTACTCACGGGGATAAGCCCACATAAGCATGGGAAGGGAGCCGTCTTTATCCGGATTGTAATCCGGAGGAAGATACAAAGTTGCAGTTAGCTGAATACCGTCATCACGCTGATATTTGATCAGTTCCTGTTGAATGTTTTTCAGCTGTGGAGTGGGATGCGGAAACGATGTTATTCTTTTAACCTTATCACTATTTCTCTGCCGAACGAAATAGTTAGTTGGTTCAGTTTTTGATTCTCTTCGGGTAATAAAACGGTCACCTTTTTCATCAAGGAAACGGATAAAATATTCATAATAGGGAGCCTCACACTGCCACAGCCTTTCTGTTTTTAAAGATGAAAGATATAATTTATCCAGAAAGGGAAAATTCCCTTCAGGAGAAGCCCCTGTACCGCGGAGAAAAACTGCACTGCCTTTGTCATCCGTTTTTAATACTGAGGTTCCAAAAGAGGAACGGGTCATCACAGGTCTGCCCGGATCGGAATAACGGTCTTCATAGGAACGGTCAAAGAGGAGTTTTGGTTCAGCATCAGCTATATCCGGTTTTATAAGCCAGGTCCGGACTTTTCTGGTCTTCCACCAGAATTCAGAGGCCAGGGCAAGTTCTCCGCTTTTCCAATCGATTCCTGCAGAACGGTATTGAAATGAGATAATAGGTTCCGGTGTTCCAGTAAATGGTGCTGGAAGCATAAAAACTTTATCACGAATATCAGCCTGCTTGTCCGGATCACCTTCATCCTGAGCTTCAGCCCAAACTACAGTTGCAGGTTCATCAGCTCTCCACTGGAAGGAACGCGGTCCAGTTGGTACTGCATCAAAGCCAATGGGAATGTTTTCAGCAAGAGGCAGATCTGCTATTTTCTTTACCAGATTGCCTTGTCTGTCCAATACCAGAACCTGGTAAGGAAACCGATACGCTGGTACCAGGTAGGAAAAAGGTCTGTGAATCTTTTGAACAAGGATATATTGTCCATCCGGAGAGGACGAGACATCTCTGAATATACCGTTCTCTCCAATTTTTGAACTGTTCCCCTTTACAGTAACTGTAATCAGCTGAGAACTGGCATAGTAATCAAAAAGTTTTTCATCATAAGGATTTTGCAGAAGATCCTGATAGGTTCTGGCCGGTGCCTTTTCTCCGGTTGTTTCCTGTATGACAGGTGCAATTGGTATATCCGGTTCTTCAGGTGCCGGGCCCCGGTCAGGATCGACAATCCTGCAGATCAGTGTTTTACTGTCGGAAAACCACTGATAAGGAGAACCATATACCCCATTAAGCCGACCTGAGTACAGTTTCCGGGCAGTTTTATTGTTAACTGAAGCAAGCCACAGTCTTAATCCGTCGTCACCTAATACTGTAAACGCAACATATTTTCCATCCGGAGACCAGTCAACATGACGAATGTGAGCCTGCTCAGGCATACCACTAAAAGAATATTTTTTACCGGTTTTAATATTCTTCAGCGTCAGTCCTGTATAGTGCCAGGAACGGCTGGAAGCATTGGTTTTAGGATTGAATCTGATTCCTGCCAGGCGAAGTTCAGGGCGGGCCAGTTCCTCAATAGAAGGAAGAGCAGGCAGATCCATTATAAGCATCCATTTATTCTCAGGCCCGATACTGACCGATGGAGTTGGCGGCGCATCGATCAGATCTGCTATAGCTTTTGGCGGCATTTTATATGATTCAACTACTTCAGTTTGTCCATAAGCAGATAAACTGCATCCGATAAAAACAACAATAAGAAAGATTCCCAGGTATTTATAAATTCTGTGTTTCATAACTGAATCCTCCATCTTTGATTTATTTTATTAGAGTGATTACTTCATAAGATGCAATTTTTTTATAAAAATGTCAATTTTATGCTATATCATAATTTATTTTTTCTTCATGTTCCTCGTGAACTCCGTGGTTTCCTACTCATTCATATTTGTTTTAGACAGGATTAACAGGATTTTTATTCAATTCATTCCCAGTCAATGACTGGGAATGAGAAAAAAGGGTAAATGGAATGATGGAAGAGTGGAATAATGGATTTCTACTCGTTCCAAAACTCCTGTTTTGGAACGCTTATTTCAAAAGAAACCCTGTTTCTTAAAAATTTCGATAAAAAATTAAATTTTATTAGTATTAATAAATTTGAGAAAACAGATTTTTCTAACCAATTAGGTTCCAAAACTGGAGTTTGTAAATAAGGTGGAAAAGACACCCACCTAAGTCCTCCCTCGAGGGAGGACTTTTATAATCTCTCCCCTTGAGGGGAGATGTCCGCTGGAAGCGGACAGAGGGGTGTCATAAAACCCCAAATAGGTTCAGTACATCAATGGTAAAAATTGTTTAATTTTACGATACTTTTGTTCACTTATTAACAAAACCCCCTGTATCCCTCCTTCGATAAACTCAGGACAAGCTCTTGTCAGGGGGACTTTATTTCTGGCTTGTTAATCATTCAACCTAAAACCAATACCCCCTCCATTCTCCTTTTCTCCATTTTCCATATTCCTTTTTAAACACCCTCTCTTTTATCTCTCCCTCAAGGGAGAGATAAAGTTATAATTCAAAGATTAGTCTGAATTGATTATATGTCATTACCTTTCTCCGGATACCCCGTTACCCCGATACTCCGTTACTCTACCCTCAATACCAACAACTATCAGACATTGAACAGTACAACTCTAACGCCCAAACATTCCCATCACTTCCACGGTCTGTGGTCAATTCTGGCCACTGACCTCTGAACGCTAACGTTCTAAAGTTCTCAAGTTCTTTCGTTCTACAGTTCTGAACGTTGACCTCTGGCTACTGGTTTCTGAACGTTACCTGTCTCAAGCTCTAAAGTTCTAAAAATCTATTCCGCAAAATACCTCACTTCCACATAGGGAATCAAATTTCCTTCTTCTATAACAGTTTTCTTGCTTTTGCAGCTGAGACTAACAGGGGCAGATACCATCTGATATTCCATACTGGGCCAGTAAGCAGTCTCGATATTAACAGTATATTCACCGTTTTCAACCGTATTTCCTTTATGATCCTTTAAATCCCAGACATAAATATGATGCCCCACATCTATACTGGCTGCTGTTACACCATCCACATCAGCAAAATCTGAAGCCTCAGACCAGTTGGGTAAATTGACTTGTTTTTCTTTGGCATAACCGCTGAATCCGGAAACGTACACTGTTTTTACAAAATTTCCTTTTGCATCCTCAATCCATACCACTGTCTGAGGAGCTAATTCATCCTGAAAACCTAAAATAAAATCAATGGATACAAATGGCTTTTCATGTTCAGCAGTATTAAAATGTTCCACTGAAGGACACATACTCTGAAATGCATAACGGGAAGCATCCGTGCCCGGATATTCAGTTATAACTTTTATCCAGTTTGTAACGGCCTTTTTCTTATATGCCATCCCCAGCCAGTAGGTGGCTTCTGCCTTTATTTCTTTATCAGCCTTACTATTTATAATAAAATTCAAGTCCTCAATGCCCTGTTCCAGTTTACCCACAAAAAAAGGCATGCCAACATCAATGGATCCACGAATCAATCTTAACTCCGGATCTTCAGGAGAAACAGCAACAGCCTCGTCAGCTAGCCGGCTGACTTCAAAAGCAAGATTGGTTCGATAATTTGTATCCTTATAAATTTTTTCATCATAGCCTTTTTCAGCCATTGAACCCAATGTTTCCATAAGCAGTTTGTAACCTTCTATGTTGGTTGAATCCTGTTCAATAACCTTGTACAACTCTTCTTTAGCTTTTTCATAGTTTTTTATGTCAATATATGCTTTACCCAATTCTATCTGCAAAGAAAGATTATCCGGATCACTTTCAATTTTCTCTTTTAATTGATCAACTTTTTTTGAGGAATATTTTCTATCCTGAGTTTCTTTTTTAGAGGGCACAGATTCTTTTTCAGCAGAAGTTAATGCTGTAATACTCTTTTCCGCATTGTTGGCCATATCAGACCCGGGAGCAAGTGCAATGACTTTTTCCCAGGCTGTTACTGCGTCCTGGTTTCTGTCTTTTTTCTGGTACCCGTTCCCTAAGAAATTATAACCGGGAACTAATAGATCATCCGGAACCTGATCCGGAGATTTCCGGGCCAGCTCTGCCAGATGTTCGAGGTCTTGAATACCCTGATCAAGCTTACCCAGAAATACAGGCACATTGACTCCCATTACTCCTCTGTGGAATCGGGCTATGGGATTATCAGGATCAAGCTCAACAGCTTTATTCATATGTTCATACGCAGTCCCGATCAACTCACCTGCTTCCATAAAATTTTGTGTTTTTCCGGCCTGCATACCCCTGTAAAACCCCACATAGGAGTATACAGTCGAATTTTCAGGGAATTTTTCTCTGGCTTCTTCCATGAGCTGAACAGCTTCTTCCAGATTTCCGCTCTGATACAGCGTTCCTGCCTTTTCAATAAATTCATCCACACTTTGTCCTGAAACAAACTGAATAGCAAATAAAAGCATAAAAAAAATAAGACAATGAACTGAGTTTTTCATACCTTCCTCCACAAATAAATACTGAATACACTAATATACTAATTATTAAATTACCTGGAATATATGGAAAAGAATACTAATTTACAACCATTCAATCTTTTTTTTATATATAGAAAATAAGTTACATATCTGAACAATTATATATAATGTATCAACTTACACAACAAAGATTGTTAGTCTGAATTAATCCGTGTTAATCTGTGGCTTCATTTTTTCATGCTCCCTGAACCACCGAGCCCAGAGATGATAAGGATCATAACGCAATGTTTTCTCAAAATAAAACCACGCTTCCCGTCTCTCCCCTTTCCCCAGATACGCCAGTCCCAGCCGGTACAAAGCTGCTGCCCGCTGATTATCCTGAGACTGTTTCTCTCCAAACTTAGCATAAAACAGTGGCATTACATTCCTAATTCACTTCCTTTAAAAAGATCATCTGAAAGACCAGTATTAACTTTTACTTCTTTAACTTTTGTAACACTTATTTGTTTTTTCCCCATCTGAGCCTCCATCTGCTCCTCAGCCTGTTTTCTGTATTGCTCAGGTATTTGCTGAAGTTGTTTCTGTATCATTTCAGGAGATAATTCTGTAGTAGTCTCCGATGTTTCTTTAAAGGGAACAAGCATGCCGTCTATATTGCGATAATCACTCAGACTCATAACTATCTTCATTGAGCCCCTATCACCTTCCATAAACATTTCTATTTTCCTTATTACCCAATCATCAGTGTCAATCCAGCCCTTTGCTTTTACTGACTTCATCATTTCTTTCTCTTCCGGAGAGAAACTCATAAAATCTATCATATTATTGATCCTAATTACATAGGTCTTCTCTCCGGCAATAACCTCTGATCCAATAAATTCTGCATCAATTTTCTTTAAATTCTCCCTGCTTATAAAAGAGACAGGATCATGATCAATTTTATTTTTAGTTACTCCTTCTCCAACATGCCACTCCCATTCATATTCACCATCATAGATAGTGATATCATCGCTGTCACTCATTTCTTCCCTGCGTTTGTATACAGTTTTACCGTTGATTTCTGCCTTTTTACTGTATTCAATTTCAGTACTTCCTGAATCTACTTCACCTTCAACTACTTCTGAAATAATAGTAAAATCTTTTATACCTTTCATTTGTTTTTCGTAACTTTCTAACATATTCTTCATAATCTCATCAGCCGTAATATTTTGTGCTAAAAAGGAAGTAGAAAAAACCATAAACATTAAAACTATTAAAAACACTTTTGTCTTCATTTTTACCTCCTGTTAATTCATTTATTACTTTCTTTTTATAACCATAAGCGTAATATCATCAAACTGAGGCTGGGAACCTGCAAAGGTTCTGATCTCTTTTATTATTTCATTTATAATATCAGAGGCTTTTCTATCTTTCAGTTTCTCTCCCAGCTGCCAGAGTTTTTCCTCACTGAACTCTTCATCTTTCTCATTCATTGCCTCAGTAACTCCATCTGAATAAATTACCAGCATATCACCCGGATTAATAATAAACTCATCTTCAGGATAATCAAATTCCTGCATCATACTTAATACAATGCCTGCTGTTTTCAGTTCTTCCCCTTTTGCCTGTCTCTTGAAGAGATACGGTCGGTTATGTCCTGCATTGGCATAAGATATTTTATGATTTTTTGTATCCAGAATACCATAAAAAAGAGTAGCAAATTTATTCGGTTCTGTATTCTGATAAAGCAACTGATTAGACCTGTTACAGCACTCACTGGGTTTCTGCTGCAGCAGTGTCTGTGCTCTGATAGTGGCCTGGAGATTGGACATAAGTAATGCGGCCGGAATACCTTTTCCTGAAATATCCGCCACGCAAAAGGCAAGTCTGGTGTCATCAACCGGTATAAAATCAAAATAATCTCCTCCCACCATTTTTGCCGGAAAACTGATCCCGGCAATATCATATCCTTTTACAACCGGAGCACTTTTTGGCAGTAACCGATTCTGAATATCAGCAGCTAATCGATGTTCCTCCTGAATTCTTACCAGCATCTGCTCCTGTTCATAGAGCCTGGCATTTTCAATAACCTGGGTAGATTGTGCTCCGATAATGGTAAGCAGGCGCTGATCATCTTCTGTAAAGTCCTCTTCCTTTTTTTTGTTGAAACAGGCAATCAAGCCGATCATCTTCCCTTTTAAAAAAAGAGGAACACAGAGTAACGATTTAATTTGCACGCCGTCCCGGGGCAGGGTTTGAAAACGCTTATCCGTCTGCAGATCATTGACCAGCAAGGGCTTACGGTTCTTCAGCATCCAGCCGGTGAGCTGAGCATCCAGACGGTATGGTGTCTGAAAACCGCTGTGATCAACTTCCCGGATCATGGTTTGGAAAGGTTTATCTTTTTCTTCTTCCCTTAAAAGCATGACAGCTGTCTGTTCTACATTAAAATGTTTGATGCATTTCTTGACCATCAATTCTTCGATTTTCTTCAGCTCCATGGTTGAGGTGATGGCTGTAGATATTTCATTAAGGATGGAGAGTTCTTCCACTGCCCGCCGGAGCCGGACATTTTCCTTTTTCAATATCTCAATATTATTTGTATTATTATCTTTCATCTGTACTCCTGATTTACTATTTTTCTTTCTTGAAAATTGTAGGGACAGAACAGTGTTCTGTCCCTACGCTATCGGATTCCTCAATAACAATAATTCCGTGTATATGATTGGGAAAGGTAACAAAATAATATCCAGGTGAAGAATAATCATATCCTTTCAGCCGATTTGGTTTTCGTTGATGTTGTTGATTAATATCCACCATTATTAAATATCCTACCGAAAACTCTTCCCAATAACCACACTGTATGTATCCAGTTTCAAATCTTCACTGGTCTTTACCTTTGACCCATACTCTTTTTCCAGAGCCATTTTCCATCGGTAAAAATCAGAATAGGTATGCTGGGTTTTTTCCCGTAGTTCTTCA
>JAWODZ010000169.1:0-4631 GCA_046483025.1 bacterium | reverse complement strand
GTTTTGAAACGATCAAAATTATTCTCTATATCATTCAATATCATTAAATTTCGCTTAGTATCATGAACAAGTATCCGGGAAATGGTTTCGTATTTGTCAATTTTGTAGTCGAAGGGAGCAAATAACTCTGTCTCCCTGATATTTATCTCGGTTCTGATATTTTTCTTTGCCAGGTATTCATTCTGTTTAATTTCCTGAATAATACTTCCAATATAAATAAAGATCAGTTTCTCGTCATTATTTTTTCTTTTTGGTGTTGCAGTGAGTCCGTAGAGGTAATAGGGATTGAAATTTACGACTGCTTCTCTGAATGACTTAGCGGGAATATGATGACATTCGTCAATGAGGATTAATCCAAATGCATTGGATAAGGATGAAAAATCACTCATTCTGGCAAGTGATTGTATCATAGCAACAGTTATGATTTTTCCAACAGTATTTTTCTGATTCCCAATCTGGCCAATTTCATTTTTAGGTATTTTTAGGAAATTCTGGATCCGATCAACCCACTGATCAAGAAGTTGTTTCCTGTGAACTATAATTAAAGCAGGTTGCTGCTTTTCAACTATCAACTCCAATCCGATTATGGTTTTTCCTGACCCTGGTGGAGAGACTATTACTCCAAAGTCCTTTTCTCTTGTTCTATTTATTGCTTCCTCCTGGTGGGGCAGAAGACTAATCTCAGAAGTAATATCAACAGTTGGTCTTTTTTGTCTTTGGTCAGCTATTTTAAAGGGAATGTTTTCAGCTCTGCAAAAATTAATTAGAGAGGATGTAAATCCTCTTGGGATCAAAATCTCTTCTTCATTTTCCCCTATTAAGTTGAAAAATTTCTCCGTATGAAATGTGGTTTTTCCAAGATTCTTTTTGGCCAGGTAATCAGAGTTGTAGAAATTTAATCGTTCACGCAGAAATAGTACGAGTTTTCTGCTTAACTGTTTTCTTCTCAGATATATCTGGTTACTGATTATGATTTCCAGATCAGGCTTTGATCCAGGGATAAAACCGAATTTTAAAACTTCCTGCGGGTCCTCGTTTAAGATTTCATTGTACTTCCTTTTAAAACTTTCCTGACTTATTTTGCTTATACTTCTCAGATAATCCCATTGATCCGTTATTGGTTTAAATGTTTCAGGGTCAATGAAACAGGAATCACCTCCCCTTACTGAATTTCCCTGAAGCGGAAGGGCTATTAAATTGCCCATTCCTTTTCCTGAGTGGTAGTCCTGGTTAGGAAATATTCTATCAAAACTTGGCTCTTTTTCAAACTGAGAGATGACTCCGGACTGCCTTAATAATTCGAACATAAACTTTCTTCCCTGGCTTGCGGGAATTGCCTTTTCAAAGAATATCCATAGATGACCACCGTTACCAGATCTAGACCGCTCGATATATGAAGGTAGGTTTAGATTTTTACAAGCATGATATAACTTCCTTACACTTTTAACCCAGCTTGATTTATCAAAATCTACTGCGATAAAAAATGATGTATTATCTTCTTGTAAGGGATAAATCCCGATTGTGGATTTACCTTCCAGATGAGACAGTATTACTTTATCACTGATAGGTTTAAGCTTCTTATCCTTATAATCTTTGAAAATTCCACCCTTTGCTTTATGGGTATCAAAATTTGTCCAATCAACATCATAGGCTGGCATGTATCCACTTTTACCATTTTTTTCCCAGCGCACAGCATACACATCTTCTCTCCCCCGAAACAGAGATTTATATAATTCTATATCATGAACCGTTGTCGGCATATCACAGATCTTTAGATTATAAAAATATTAATAATAAGCTTCAGATACCAGAAGAATAGTTAAAATGGTTTTACAGTCATTCGGCATAATACTTATCACCCGCCCTGTATCATGAATCCTTATGCATGGTGATGATCAGAATATTACCTGCTGCGACTATAATTAGCAGGAGCGGTGTAAGGTTATGCCTGATTAATAATACTGAATAATCAACCAGGAATAATGCAGCCACTATTAATGTTATGTTAAAAATATATAGTACTCTCTTTGCCCTTTTCATCTTGCGATAAGTTTTAATAAAAATAATTTTTTTTCCGTAAGAAAGGAACTAGGGTTGTGGAGATTATTGCTATTTAATCAAATCCAGAAATTCTTTTTCACGAATGATAATTATTTCAGATCCGCTATTATTGTATTGCTCAATTTTTTTCAGCTTGCTGGGGCCTGCACCGGATCCGGCGAGGACATAGTTGGTACGTTTTGTAACAGCAGTGTCTATGTCAGCGCCCAAACTTTTTAAAATATTTGCTGCTTCATGCCGGGTCATTGTACTTAATACACCAGTAAGAACTATCTTTTTTGCATAAAATGGATTTTCTTTATTTTCTACATCCAGGTCAGGTTTTAATATATCCCCATGTAACCGTTCATGACCTGTTGACTGAAACGGATTTATGGATTCTACATCAATAATTAGAGATTCATCCGGTTCATCCCCTTTGATAAGTTTGATGAGGCAATTTGCACATGCCTCGGCATCACTTAAAGCATCATGATGATCATCAAGGCATACCCTTAATGACTGGCATAGAGAGTTTAACTTGAGTTTTGTTAACTGATATGTGCATGCTATATCCAGTTTAGGTTGTTTTATATTATAATACGCTAAAGCAGAAATTAATGCGCTTGCGTCGAACGATGCATTATGTGCAACAAGGAGATGTGACTTGAAATCATTTTTTATTTTCTTCCATACTTCAGGAAAAGCTGGTGATATTTCCGTTTCAAGAGCACTGATGCCATGAATGTTTGAATTAAAGGCCCTGTATTCATTACCCGGTGGTTGAACCAGGTAGGATCTCGACTCAATTATTTTTAAGTTCCTGACCTTTACATATCCAACCTGGCATATACTTGCCGGATTACTTGAGGCCGTCTCAACATCAAATGCTATGAAGTCTTTTATTTCCATTGGGTGGAGTTAACACACATTTGATTTTAAATTACGCTAACTGTTTTCTTGCTGCTTTATTTTTGAATTTATTACACTTTTAAGATCAATTGATGGCAATACATATTTACCAAAAGGATAATAGTTTGTAATGTTCATAATATAACTACGCATGTTATTTATTATGATACTTAAGGGAGAAATCTTAAGCAAGTTATTTGCAGTTTGTTCATCAAGTCTCTTAAGGTTCGGTATTTTGAATAAGCCTACCCCTTCACAGAAAATTGAATAACCTGGAAGTGGATTTTCGCATCTGTTTATTTCCACTTTAATGAAAACGTTGAATATATTGTCCTCTTCTTCAGCGGGTTCTGTGTCCCCGAAATCAATTTCAATATCATATTCTGCAAATAAATTCCTTATGTTAGTTTTCTCCTTCTCATGTGGTTGCTTAAAGGTATAGTCAGAATTGATGATAATAAAATCAATCAATTCCAGATCTGATTTGGGAATTTTCATATTATGCTACTTCTATATGTGGGTCTGTGGTCTTGTTTGTGTTTATTTGGTTATAAACGGGTTCTGTTATTCTTTGTTTATATTGCTTGTAAGTCCAGAATCCCATAGCCTCCCTACAATAGAATTTTTGAATGAATTTTAGTTTATCCTTTTCTAAAACAAGGGGAGCTGTCTGAGATACGGCTTTTATATCAAATCTTATATCCAGTGCTTCCTGGAGTCTGGCAAGAGTTTCAAGATTTAAGAGCTTATCACCATTATAAAGCTGCGAAAGATAACTGGCGGAGATTCCAAGCATTCTTGCTATATCTTTCTTTTTTAAGTTCCTTTCAATTCTTACTGTCTCCACCTCAGAAAGGAACCTTGCCATTAGAAGATATGCTTTCCTCCTGATTTTATCTTCAGGGGTTTTATCCTGAAATAATCGGGCAAAGCTGTTTTCTATATTGTTTTTATCAAATTTCATATTCATAACCGGAAACCTTTTTGATAATAGTTTTTTCTCTGTGTTTGAATTTTGTGGTTTTCTTTTTTTCCAGGAGCTCACATGCAATTATTATATTTACATTTTCTTCTTTCTTAATCTCCTTACAATAAACACGGTCATTCTCCTGGCCTTTAAAGAATTTCATGGCAGTAATATTTGCACTTTTCTTATCAATTTGTGCTTTCCCATACACATTGGGGTTTCTTAATCCTTCAAGTATTATATCGCAAATGAACTTAAATTTTTTGCGATGTCTTTCATCTTGTGCGACATAATTAAAGATACTTTCAGCATTTTCTTTGTCCACGTAAAGTTGAATCCTGTTATCACATGACGATCTTATTTTTATTGCATTACGCTTCAAAATTAAGCTATAGGTTAATTAATTGCAAGAAAAAATCAAACTTTTATTAAAAATGAGATTGCGATATCGAGTTATTGAACACATTAACAGCCTGCTAGATTGGTTGTTCCGGTTTTGTTCCTCTCTCATGTTTTACATTTATTGTATTGCAATATGCAAGTTATATAATTACCTGATAAATGCCAATTATTTTTAGGGTCGTGTGGTGTCTTTGATACCGTATTGCAAATGACTTTTTACCTGTAATCAAGGTACTGCATTACAGCCGGCAGCAGGATGTCGCGGTAAAAGAGTCCCTATCTCGCATCGCCGCAGCATGTGGCCATTCCA
>JAWODZ010000150.1:0-31274 GCA_046483025.1 bacterium | reverse complement strand
TTTGGATAGCGTATTCGATAACCTCTTTAATATTTTGTCTTTTGGATTTTGTCTTCTGTCTTACTGTCTCCCCCTCCACATACTCCATCACAATAAAAGGATTTCCCCCTTCATCATGAATCTCGTGGATAGTGCAGACATTAGGGTGGTTCAGAGCGGCCGCAGACTGGGCCTCCTGAAGAAAACGTGCCAGATCCTGCTCGTTTTTGGTTAAATGAGAAGGGAGAAACTTCAGCGCCACCATGCGTTTGAGCTTGGTGTCTTCAGCTTTATACACCACTCCCATGCCACCCTCGCCGATTTTTTCTAAAATTTTATAATGTGATATGTTTTTACCAATCATATGTTCCTTACTTTATTTTGGGATTTTGTTCACCCCGTGAGATAAGATCATTAAAATGTAATTGTTTCAAATAATTAAAATCACTGACCATGATTTAATTTTTTAAAAAAATTTTTAATTATCTCACGGGGTAAATGTGAAATGGTTTTACCGATCATGTTTTAATTCCCAATTTTTTGAATTATAAACTATATGTAGGGACAGAACAATATTATGTCCCTACATAAATATCAGATTTCTCAATAACAATAATTCCGTAAATGTAATGGGGTATTATCAATCTGATTACTATCTTTCATTAATATAATAAATGTATCACAAGCAGTGATTATTTTATTTATTACTCATATCTATATATAAATACAACTCAGAATATCCTTTGGGAAAAATGATCATATTGTATTCACATCATTTTTCTTTATTTTTTAAATCAAATCCTTACTCATCTCTAAATTTCAATATTTAACCAATAAAAGTTATATCAAGTAAAAGACATAACAGTTATGTAAGTATTAAATTTTAAAATGTCAAGAAAAAAACATCATCTATAACAGATTTTCATTAAAAAATATTGCTGTTATCTTTATGCATAATAAATAAACTATATAATATTTTAAAAGAATCCTGTTTACAACAAACCTTTTACATATCCTCCGTCAACTTGAATAATAGTTCCGGTTACATAACTCGCCCTTTCAGAGGCAAGAAAAGTTACTACATCTGCAAGTTCTTTTGGTTCTCCCATTCTCCTCAGAGGAATCTGATCCGTAATCTCTTTTTCTGCTTTTTGTACAGAAATTTTTTTAACTTTTGCTTTGTTCTGCATCAGTTGCTTTACTCTGTCTGTCATATGATATCCCGGACATACAGAATTAACCAGAATATTATAAGATGCCAATTCCTGAGAAAGACTTTTGGTTAACCCCACTACCCCTGGCCGGATGACATTGGATAACAACAATCCATCCACCGGTTGCTTTACAGATACAGAAGTCAAATTAATTATCCGCCCCCATTTTTGCTTTTTCATTCCTGGTACTATGGCTTTAATAAGTCTGACTGCACTCATCAAAGTAAGCTCAAAACCCTTTGCCCATTCATCATCCCTAATATCATCAAAGTTGCCAGGTGGAGGCCCTCCGGCATTGGTGATGAGAATATCAATTTTTCCAAAAAGATCAATTGTTTCCCGTACCAGCCAGTCTATTTGTTCTTTCTGGGAAAGATCAGCTGCCAAGGGAAAAACAGAAACACCTGTTTTAAAAAAAATATCTTCGGCTGTCTTTTCCAGTATTTTTTTATTTCTGGCACAAACTACCAACTTTACACCTTCAGCAGACAGTTTTTCAGCTACCGCCTTACCCAAACCACGGCTTGATGCCGCAACCAGGGCTATACGATTTTCTAATTCTAAATCCATTTCACTGCCTCTATAAATATCAAAATTTATGGTTTCAAAAAAATATTTCTTTTCTTGAAAGTAATCATAATTTTTTTTTAATTATTATCAATTATTTTTGATAGATCCGCTGGATGATCAACCATAAAATGCGGATTCTGTTCCTCGATTGAAAATCTGTCTCCATATCCGTAACTTACTCCGCAAGTGGAAACACCGGCTTTATGTCCGGCGATTATATCATTATCAGTATCTCCGATAAAAAGTATCTCTGCTTTTAGGGATTCTGTCTGCTCCAGTATTTTCTCTACCATTTCCGGATGTGGTTTTACCTGTGATACATCCTCAGCTCCGATTATTACATCAAAAAGATCTAAAATCGACAAGCCCTCTAATATTCTTTCAATAAAAAAACGTGGTTTATTGCTGGCTACTGTTACATTTTTATGCTGATACTTTTGTAAAATATCAGCTATACCTGTAAATAGTAGAGTATTATCCAGACAATGCTCCCAATAATATCCCCGGAATAGAACAATAAACTCTTCTTCATATCTTTGAAATTCTTTACCTAAAACCGCTTTTAAAAAATCATCCTTTCCAGGTCCTATACATTTTTTTATATGTGTTTTAGAAACAGAATTTATACCTATTTCCCCCAGGGCAAAATTAATTGAATCAATGACATCTGATGCTGTATCAACCAAAGTACCATCAAAGTCAAAAATCAAGGTTGTAAATTTATTTTTCATGGTTTTAAGAATTTAATGATATAAATCTTCTGATGCTCCGGTCAAAGGTTTTCTCCACTTCATCGGGGAAAAAACAAGCAGGTAATTCTCCCAATTTTTTATGGTATTCACTACACTCACAACATATTCCTTTTCTAGGACAGGGTTCATAAGTACAATTACACTTTGCCAGATTTTCCTGATAATTTTTACAATCATTCATGTTTCGGCTCCTTTTTCTATACTTCTTTCATTACTATCTTAACCCAACCGATCTTTTTTCTGAAAGCAGTACGGATCTGGAGGGTACAATTTTTCAAATCAATTTTTTCTCCTTTTTTGGGGATATATCGTAATTTATCGATAATAAATCCACCCAGCGTATTATAATCCCCTAAAGGTAACTCTATACCTATAGTTTTATTCAACTCTTCAATTTTCATTGATGCCTTGACCAGAAAAGTTGTTTGATTTACTCTTTTGATATCCTTTGGAATAACATCGAACTCATCTTCAATTTCCCCGAAAAATTCTTCCAGAATATCTTCTATAGTTACCAGTCCTGCTGTTCCTCCATATTCGCCTACTACAATAGCCATCCAAATTCTTTTTCTTTGCATCTCTTTCAGTAGATCGCCTATGGGTTTACTTTCCGGTACAAAAAACACTGATCTGAGGATATTTCGAAGATTATCAGGTTTTTCTAAAAGGATATCTTTTGCATTAATATTACCGATGATATGGTCAATATCTTTGTCCATTAAGGGAAGACGAGAAAACCCTTTTTTCTGAAAAATTTCTGAGATTGAATCTATGGGGTCATCAGTAGCTACAGCCAGAATCTCGGTTCTGGGGATCATGATATCACCAACGCTTTTATTACCCCTAAGAATAAATCTGGATATTAATCCAATATCCTCCTCATCAATGAAATCAGATTGTTTGCTCTCCCTAATCAGCATATCAAGATCCTTACGGGTAAAAAACCTTTTTACTGCCCAATCTTCTGATTTTATCATTTTTAATAATAATTTTGATATATTCATTATTATTATATTTATGGGATAAAATACAATATAAAATATTCTAAGAGGTGAAACTGCACTACGAATATATAATCCTGCCTTGTCCCTGGCAAATGATTTAGGAAGTGCCTCTCCAAAAATAAGTAAAAAGAAAGAGCTGAAAGCCGTTATTATAAATCCATTAAAAACTTGTTCTAGATAAACTGCCATAATTGAGGATGCAATTACCAGACAAATATTATTACCAACTAAAATTGTAGTTAAGAAATTTTCTGGTTCGGAAAGAAATCCACGTATTTTATCAGCACCTTTTATTCCTCTTCTGGTCCAAACCTCTAGTTTCAGCCTGCTGATGGAAATCAGAGCTGTTTCTGATCCGGAAAAAAAGGCGGAGAAAAAAAGAGCTGTAATAAATAATAAGATTCTTATATCAATTAAATTCATTCTCTGTTTCCTTAATAGTAATTTTTCCACCTGTTTTGTTAATCAATTTCTGTTTAAATTCATCAGATTGTGATTTTTGTATTGTTACTTTAAACTCAGTCTCAGTATCATATTTCTTATCCTCGATTGTGCATGCAAACTTATCAATAAACTCCATTATTATTCCAGTGAGATCATAAGAAAAATTAATTAAAAAAGTTTCAGTGAAAAATAATTTCCTTTTACCTGCTTTAATTAAGGCCTGATCAGTACAACTCCGATAAGCCCGTGATAAGCCGCCGGTACCCAGCTTTGTGCCCCCAAAATACCTTGTAACCACACTCACAATATTGGTTAATCCTTGAGCCTCAATTGCTTCCAGAATAGGTCTGCCGCCTGTACCTCCAGGCTCACCATCATCATTATACCTATATATCGCATTATCACCAACACCTACCTTAAACGCTGTACAATTATGTGTTGCATCATAATTCTGTTCAGAAATAAAACTTATATATTTTTCAGCCTGTCCAATAGTATCTACAGGTTTTACGTATCCAATAAACTTAGACCCCTTAATCTTTATTCTACTGGAAACTTCTTTTATAATTGAATAATAAATATCATCCATAATTAAAAAACCTGAATAATGTATTAAAATATCGGAAAAATCACAAATTAAAACATCATCTCATAATAATCAATTTGCCTATTTTCTCCTTTTTTAAGGATGTATCTGTTTCATAAGTTTTGGCTGTTATTTTATACAAATAAACACCATTGGCCACCGGGTCTCCTATTTCATCCCTTCCATCCCAGGGTATCATATTAAATCCTGAAAATCCGGAAAGAGAAGAAAGCCTGCATACAACTCTTCCAGAAACAGTATATATTTTAATGACGATATCTGCATCTTTATTTAATTTAAAAGTAAAATGAGTTGATTCCTGCATGGGATTGGGATAGTTCAATACCTCTTCGATCCTGAGCTCATCTTCAGGAACAATTTCAAAACTTATAGTTTTTTTTGAGGAATTATTAGCATTATCCCAAGCTTTTAATAAAATAGTATGCTCACCGTCCGATAACCCGTGTAAAGTATAATTCACCTTACCAGCCAGATAACTGTCCTTGTTATATTGAAAATTCTGGGTAACATTTATCGGGTCCTGATCATCCACATAAAGCATAATTTTATGTCCGATCTCCTCAGTTATATTTATCCCGCTTTTATCATCTATTAGAGAAGCAACCAGTTCAGGATCCTCCTCAACCATATCCCCGGAAATAAAATTCTCATACCCGGTAAAATATAAGTTAATCTCCGGTCCCTGTACATCATCAAGGTCACTGCTGCCCCCTACAGGTAATAATTCACGGCTGCCGTTACCATCCCGGTTTTTACTATGGAAATAAGTACTAACACGAGCGGTAGTTCCACCATAAGATAAATCCTTGGGGATAATAAAAGAAAATTCATAGGTTGCACCATTGATTTCTTTTTTTCCACGGAATATGGCATTTCCGGATAATGAATAACTGAAAGAGACATCTTCTGTAATGTATTTAATGTCTTTCTTGCTGTCAAAACACTGCAAATAAACAGTCCCGTCAAAACCTGTCCATACAGCTCCCTGCTTTTCAATCTTCCCCTTTACAGTAACCTTATCTAAGGCCTTTAAAGTATCAGGTTCAATTTCAGTAATAACACTGTTTGCTTTTGGTACTCCCAGCTGCATAGAAGGATCTGCAAAGAGAATATACTTCTCATCATTATTAAGATAATTATTTTTATTTTTAGCAATCACAAATGCTTCTCCTATTCTGATAGAACTTTCAGTAGTGAGCAGTTCTTGCAGCAGCAACTCATTCAAGGCCTCATTGGGGGTAGGTGAACATTCCCGGGAAGCAGCAATTGTGCCTATTGCTCCTATACCTTCCGTTGAAGTCAATAACTGTTCTGCTCCACTCTGGTCATCCGGTTTATCATATCTGCCAAAATGACAAGTGGCAGCATAGAAAAAACAATGTTTTTCTTTATTTTCTAATTTACTCATATCCTTATTTTTTTCAAAAACTCTCTCATGAGCAAGATCTTCCCGATTCCCATGTCCAATAAAATTAACCCATACCGTTCCCTTATTAATCTGTTTAATTACATCGGCTTTAGCATCCGGTTTTCTTGATAAGACTTCCGGATACTCAGTCAAATAAATTTTTTTTAATTCATACCTGCTGGGAATTACATTATTTGCAATCCTTTCTGTGGCATTGATATGAGTAACTTCTTTATTACTCCCAGTTCCTCCGTATTCATCATCTCCAATAAGGGTAAATAAATTCCGCCACCAGTCAAACACCGGATTACTCTCATAAAGAATAATCTTATCCACAACTGCTTCTGCTTCCCGGATAGTTTGAACCGGGAATCGACCTACTGACAGATCCATATAGGTGTCATTACCAGAAACATACGTATACCAGTCATCAGTAGCCCGAGCCGCATTATGATTGTCTCCTTTATATTCAAAAGGCGGAATCCAATTATTATCATTTGATGAAAGAATGTTTCGATAATCATAATCACCATCACCGAATAAAAGAAGCATAGTAGGTCTTTTGGCCCAGAAGTCATAACAGTATTTAACAAAATCCCTGATAGCAACCGGATCACTTACCCCGCTGCTGAATTCATCATATACATCTTGAATATCACAGAGAAAAACTGAAATTGAATCATATGCTTCTTTATGAGATTTAAACCTAACTGCCTGATCATAAAAATCGTTATGAGTAATGATCAACAGATCAGCCTGATTAAAAGTACTGCGAAGCTGGGATATTTCATCTTCTAATATTTTCGTAGGAATTTTATATCCGGATTTTTCCACAACATAAAACCTTGATGATTTTCCCCCCTGAACTGTATCTATAAAAGTCCATCCGTTTACATTTGATTCAAGCTTCATTTGTCTAACTTCCGTAACCTTAGTGATATCCAATGCTAATGGGGTTTCATCAAATCCGGTTAAATTATATTTGTAAATATCAGGCTCTGAAGGAGAAAAAAAAGACAAGCTTCCTTTAGATGCATTCAATTGACAGGGATATTCAACCTCATACCAGTCAAGATATGCTTTACTGCCTATCTGAGTATTTAAATATCGTATAATCAGATCATGAGGACCATTTTGATAAGCACTACTGTACGATGCTGAAGTTATTCGTTCATATTTATTAGATAAATTAAAGGTTGATATCTGATTCTCATTTAACTCCATTATGAACCGATGATAATGTGAACTTCCTCCTTTAAACTTAAATCGAAAATTAATAGTGCCGTTTAAAACCGGCTGATCCAGCATAAGCTGATATGATTTTTGTGATTCAATTTCACTGAATTCATGTCCGTACCAGTCAACCCCCCCGCTTATAAGATTATTCTCATCTTTTTCAAAAAATATCCTCCGTCTGGCAGATGAAACAAACTCAGCTCCAGAAATCCCCGAATTATCCTCTGTTTGTATCCTTTCACCTTTAATCCCATCATTAAAAACCAAAAAATAAATATTTTTGTTATCATAAATATGAAGGTAATGTTCATATTGTTGAGAAGAGTTGTTAAATTCCCAGCCAGAGACTCCTTTCCCATAAAAAATCAGATAATCTGATTCATCAAAACTTTCATCTTCTGTACCATATACTAAAATTGGATTCTCCACCAATCCATCCGGTCGCTCAGCATCAATATCCCGGGGCAGTTGTTTACCCCCATTATTATACATTTTTATGGTTTCAGGATCGATGGAAGAAATATCTACTCCATTCTCGCTTAAGAACGACCCGGTAATTTTATACACCCCCGGTTCATAAATCGGTATCTTATAACTAAATCCGATCTGCCTTACATTTTCTCTCTTAGCTGTTGTAAGTGGTCTTTGCACCCGCCACTTTTTTGCTTGTTTAGAATTGATCAATCCTCTATCAATTATGGTTTCAAAATCGCTTCTCTGACGTGATTGTGTCTGCATACTGCCCATCTCGCTGAATTGTATCCGTACCCTGATTTTTTGATAAATAACAACAAGGTTTTCTGCAGGATTGTACTGTATGGGTGATATTTTCAAGGTGATTACTCTTTGATTTCGGATGTAGCCCGGATTAGCCAGTTCCGCCGCTGTTTCGGGAATCATCCTTGCTTGTTGGAATGCATCTCCTTCCCGATAAACCTCTCTGGTAAAATCTCCATCCTTTTCTAATTTTGGAACCGGTAAAATACGAGCTCCGGTTACGGTTTTATAATCCGAAGAAATAACTGTAACATTTACTTTACCCTGGAGAGGAATTCCCAATATAAAATTTCGCACCTGCAGCATTGGTTCTCCTGTCTCATTTGCCGGTGAAGCCAAATGGAAATCCGGTTTAAGATATTCTCTCTGGTTAACAATGACCGTATCAAAACTAATGTGCTCAGGACGATACTCAATGATTAAGCTATTATTATTTTGGTAAGTAATCTCATAATCATTATATTTATTTTTTGACCATACATTTTTTGATGTTAGTAGAAATACTAATACTACTAACCATAAAAATCTTTTCATTTTTCCCTCATAACATAAATTCAGGATCAATTTCACAATTGACTTTATCTATTTCTAAAAAATTCTTTTTAATCAGCTTTTCTATTCTTTGTGTAAGTTTTTTTACTTCTTTTTTATTAATCTGAGAATTTATTGCAACATCCATTATTAAAATTGCTTTCCCTTTATAATTTTTAATTCTCAAATCATGAAATTTAAAATTTCTTTCCTGCTCGGCAAAATTTTTTAAAAAAGATCGAATCTTTTTCAGCTTAGGATTACTAACATCAACCGGATCAATATGTGCTGTAATATGCATACCGAATATTGATTTCAATTTATTTTCAACTCTCTCAGCTATAGTATGAGCAGCTTGTAAGGAAAGCTGGTCAGATAATTCAATATGTATTGATCCAATAATGTTCTGACCGTAACGGTGAATGATCAGATCATGTGTATCAAAAACCTGGGGTAAATCTCTGACCACTTTCTTTACCTTTTGAACAAGCTCCCCAGTTGCAGATTTGCCTAATAGTTCATCAATTCCCTTTAGTAAAAATTTTATGCCGATATATCCTATCATAAAAGCAATAATAATCGTAGCCAGTCCATCAATAAAATAAATATTAAAATTTTGTGCTCCCAGAGCAACAACAACTACAATGGATGAAATAGCATCGGTTCGATGGTGCCATGAATCTGCTTTTATAGCATCAGAATCAATCATCGTTCCCAGCTCATAGGCAAACCGTGCCAGTATTTCTTTAATACCAATAAAAATAATAACTATTACAACTACTATCCAGGATACAGATATGGCACGGGGATGTATAAGATGATGGAAACCAGTTTTTAATAATTCCAGACCAATGAACATAAGAATAAATGATACAATTACGGTTCCAACAGCTTCCATCCTTCCGTGACCATAGGGGTGATTTTTGTCAGGTGGTTTATTGGATAAACGATATATGATTATAATAACAAAAGAAGTAGATACATCCGAAAATGAATGAAAAGCATCAGCCATTAAAGAAATGGACCCTGTAATTAAACCAAGTACTGCCTTGAGTACAGTAAAAACAATATTACTTATAATACTCGTCCACCCTTCAAGGCTGCCATATCTACTTCTGACCTGTTGATTTTTGGTGTTTTCCCAGTCAGAGATGAATTTTTTTACTATATACCTGGTTAATTTTTTCAATCTTATTCCAAATCCTTTTTGGCTCGATGTCATTCTGTGTGGATGGAAGATTAATGAAAATCAAATTTACCACGGATTTACTCCGTTGGTCACACTTTTATTTGAAAAACTGGTTTTATATCTGCTTACATTATCCCGCTGGCACATCCGTGACAATAATCTATTTTTTTATCTATCCACTCAATTTGACATAGAGCCCCTTTTTATTATTAATATATGAAAGTCAAAAACAAAATGAAAGCATATTTTATTCCTATAAAAAGATTTTTTTATGGTTATCTTTTATCTGTTGTTTAATTGCATATTTTTCCCTATCTTATTCGTATGCAAAAACTGATAATTAATCGTCAGTTAATTATTATAACATTAAAATATAATTTATGTCCTTAGAAAAAATTATCCACATAGGAAGCATTTATTTTTTTATCTTTGCTGTTATAAATCTAATAATTCCATGGTGGTTTAACTGGAATAGAACCAATGAACCAAATCCGGCAGACAGCACCAGGATTTATCTTTATATGAGTAATATAATCCTGATCTTTATTTGTCTTTTTTTTGGATTCTCAGGTTTCTTTTATACCAGCGAACTTCTTTCTTCCTCCCTGGGGTTGTTTTTTTTAATTTCACGGGCCTGCTTCTGGATTCTGATCACTTTTTTATTTGTTTTTCTTAAGGGATTTAAAAGTATAATTTCCATCTTACTGTTTCTTCATATGCTCATCTGCATCTTTATACATTTTATTCCACTTTTATATTTTAATATGTACTATGCTTTTTAAATCATTTATATTCTGTTAATCCTGTCATAATTTCCTAAAAAATTTTTTGGTTAAAATTTAATTTGTTATTTCCCTTCTGAAAGATTATATTGCAATCAAAATATAAATATTATTCATAAAAACTTCAAAACAAAAAACATGAAATTCATCGGTGATTTCCATATTCATTCTCATTACTCTATTGCTACCAGTAAAAATCTGAACCCAGAATTTTTAGACTACTGGGCTGCACTTAAAGGAATTCAGATAGTTGGAACAGGAGATTTTACTCATCCCGGCTGGATAAAAGAACTAAAGGAAAAACTTCAGCCTGCCGAACCAGGTCTGTTTACTCTTAAAGATACATATAAGTTACAAAGACCTTTTAAAAATCCGCAGATCAACGAACATAAAACCAGATTTCTGCTCACTTCTGAAATCAGTAATATCTATAAAAAAAATGACAAGGTTCGTAAAGTACATAATCTGATTTTTGCTCCGGATTTCCAGACCGTTGAAAAAATCCAAAACCGCCTTGATGCAATCGGTAATATCACTTCTGACGGCAGACCTATCCTGGGACTTGATTCACATGCTTTACTGGAAATTTGTTTGGAGGCATCTGAAAATATTTTCTTTATTCCTGCCCATATCTGGACTCCCTGGTTTTCAGCTCTGGGTTCAAAATCAGGATTTAACTCAATTGATGAATGCTACGAAGATCTAACCTCTCATATCTATGCAGTGGAGACAGGTCTCTCCAGTGACCCCCCCATGAACTGGATGTGCAGCTTTCTGGATAAATTTACTCTGGTATCCAACTCTGATGCCCACTCTCCTGAAAAATTAGGCAGAGAAGCAAACCTTTTCAATACGGAACTTAACTATGAAAGCATTACAGAAAGTATCAAGTCATCAGATCCGGATAAATTTCTGGGAACAATTGAATTTTTCCCCCAGGAAGGTAAATATCATTATGACGGACATAGAAAATGTAACATTTGCTGGGATCCAGTGGAAACCTTAAAACATCAGAAAAAATGTTCTGCTTGTGGGAAAAAAGTTACAGTTGGAGTTATGCACAGAGTAGCAGAGCTCTCAGACCGGGATGATATCAAAGAAGCCAGAAACAGACATCCCTTTTATTCCCTGGTCCCCTTAAAAGAAATAATTTCCGAAATTCTGAGAGTTGGCCCTCAATCCAAATCTGTATCTAATTACTATTACAACTTACTTGAAAAAGCCGGTCCAGAATTTGATATCCTTGTACATCTTTCCCCGGATCAGCTATCTTCCCAAGCAGGAGAATTGATTACAGAGGGAGTTAGAAGAATGCGCTCCGGCAATGTAATCATCAAACATGGATTTGATGGTGAATACGGCCGTATCAAGGTTTTCAATAAAGATGAAATAAAGGCATTAAATGAACAGCCTACTTTCTTTGGCACCAACTCTGCAGATAAAAAATCTGTTCCTGAAGAAAAAAAGATATTTGACTTTAATATTAAAGAATATCACCAGCTTTTGAATGAACCTGCAAAGATCAAAACTGTCAGAGAACAGAAACCCGAATTAAAAAAGAATACACTGCTCAATGATTTAAATGCTGAGCAGAGGCAGGCTGTTGTGCATACCACCGGACCTGCTCTGGTTATTGCCGGACCGGGAACAGGCAAGACCAGAGTGTTGAGTTCCCGGATCACTTACCTTTTAGAAAATCATAAAATAGAACCTATTTCCATACTTGCTATTACCTTTACTAATAAAGCAGCAAAAGAGATGAAAACCAGAATAGAGTCTCTGATTGAATCTGGATCTGCAGCAAAAAAACTCACTATTTCTACTTTTCATGGATTTGGATATTCAATTTTAAAAAAATATTACAGCACGCTGGGAAGAAGTTCAAATTTTATTATTATAGACGAATCAGAAAAAAAGAAACTATTATCTGAATATTTTGACTGTAGTAAAAATCAGATTAAAAGAATTTCCGATGCTATTTCACAAACGAAACAGCAGTTAAAAACAGAAGAAGAAATTGGGGAAAAGAATTTATTCTGCCAATATGAAGCTTTTCTGAAAAAAGAAGACATATTTGATCTTGATGATCTTATCCAAAAAGTAGTTTATTTACTAAGCAACCATAATGATATTGCAGAGCACTATAAAAAGCAGTTTAAATGGATATTAATTGATGAATATCAGGATATTAATAAAGCACAATATCAAATGATCTCTTTGCTAATAGACAGTAAAGATAAAAACATATATGCGGTTGGAGACCCCAACCAGGCAATTTACGGATTCAGAGGATCGGATACCAGATTTATCAACCAGTTTCTTACTGATTTTCCTGAAGCTACTGTTTATAAACTAAAGACCAGTTACCGCTGTTCAAATAAGATACTCTATGCTTCAGACAATATTATTACAACATCCAAGGCGGAAAAAAATGATGATTGCACTTCTACATATTTGCTCGGCGATGTACTTAAGGGACTGGATCAGGGAGTTAATATTCAGATCTCTTCCCATAATACTGAAAAAAGCGAAGCCGAATTTGTAGCCCGCAGCATTGAGAATATGATGGGAGGACTTCGTTTTTTTTCTATGGACAGCAACATTACCCAGGGAAGTGAAACTGATGATATTAATTCTTTATCAGATTTTTGTGTACTCTGCCGGACCCTGCGCCAGACTGCGGCATTAAAAAAAGCTTTTTCCGATCATTCCATACCTGCTCAGATTACCGGTGAAGAACCATTTTTTAGAAAATCTCCTGCCAAAGAAATAATTGACCTCTTAAAATTAGGATTACATCCCCAAAACTCTCTGCTTAAAAAACGACTGGTAAATAAAAACCTTATTGCATCTGAGCAGATCAATTGGCTTAAAAAAACAATTGACGATAATAATCTTAAAAAAACTCTTCTGCTGTTAGTTGATTTCGTAAAGGAAAAGATTGAATTAAAAGATAGTTTTACTCAAAAAAGAATACTGGATCTTGCAAATAAAGTCAATAATAATTATGATGAATTTTTAAAATTCACCTACCTGGGTTCCGGTATCGACACCTATAATCCGACTACAGAAGCAGTCTCTATCATGACTATGCATGCTTCCAAGGGACTTGAATTTCAGACCGTTTTTATCACCGGTTGTGAAGATGGACTGATTCCTTATTCATATTTTAAGAGCCAGGCTACAGATGTGGAGGAAGAAAAACGTCTGCTTTACGTAAGTATGACCCGGGCTAAAAAATATCTCTATTTAACCCATGCTCAAAAACGATTCCTTTTCGGTCAAACCAAACAAATGAATCCCAGTCCTTTTCTGACTTCCATAAAAGAGGAATTGATCGAACGCTCCCGGGAAACCTATCAAAGAAAACCTAAAAAGGATGATAAGCAGATGGGGTTGTTTTAAAGGACACATGTCCTCTTTCATTATTCGACCAGGATACATATCCAGGTCGATCAAAGTTTTCGAACCTTTGAGACCTTCTTATGATTAAATCTTAAATATATAAATACAAAATATTTCTATAACTTAAACTTTCTGCCAATCTGTTATTTTCGATAATGGTCTAAAATACCCTTTTATACAATTTGGATTTCTAACACAAATTTGGATATGATTCCTTTCACAAATATCGGTCCCTTCGTATAATGGTTTTCCTTCTCTATACACTGCTCTTACTGTATCATATTGTTCTTCATTCGTTTGTTTCCTGAGCCAATGAACTGAATTTATTACAGCACAATCTAAATATCGCAATAAAAGATCACATGAAGTACCTACTGCCTTATTTTATGGTAATTCATAGCCCGCTTTTAAAATAGCTTTTTTATAAGATTTATAACCAACTTTCATTAATTTTAACCCTTTACTATCCAACAAATTCCAACATTTCCCTAAATCGATAATACTACCCAGCACAAATGGTTCATTAATTTTTTGTTTACTTAGTTTGGGATTATTTTGAATTTCTTTAGCAAATTCCAACGCTCTATCAGGATTATTTTCCCAAAAATAAATACCATGTCCCAACCAATCATAATTATTTTGACTTGGTTTTAATCTTTTATTCCCTGCAAGTACTTCTTCACCTAATTCTTTATCACATCCATGAAATCCAAGTATAAAATGTGGTAATACAGAATACATTAGTACGCTTAATTATCTATGCATTTATACTCTTTCCTTAAATTCCCTTTTTTTGTATGAGTCCCAATTTCCTCTAACATTTTTTTACTTTTATCCTTTGAGGATGTAATATCTTTAGTGATTTTTCGTACATTTTTAATAAATTCAATTGTTTCTTTATCAGTCATCACATACTCCTTTGTACCTCAATTAGTTTAGCACATTCATTAAAATATTAATGTATTCTGTATGTCAACCTTTTAAAATTTAATATTATAAAATATATATTATTTTATCTCTTAAATTATTTCAACAATAAGATCAAAACAATAATCACAAAATAAAACCTTAACCATCTAATTCGTTTACCCCCTGCCTCGCATCCGCTTCTTCTTCTCTTCTTCCTCTTTCTTTTCTTCCCTTTCCTTGGCTTTTTCTTTCTTCTTCTTGGCCATATCATACCCCACCAACTCTACGATTGCCATATCTGCATTATCTCCTGGTCGGGGACCAAGTTTTATAACTCTAGTGTATCCACCTGGTCTGTCGACATATTGAGGAGCAATATCCTCAAATAAAATATTCATTATTTTCTTTTTATTCTTTAACTTTTTTAATGCTAATCGTCTGGTATGAACACTCGGTTTTTTTGCTAAGGTAATTAATTTTTCCGAAAAAGTTCTGGTTGCTTTAGCTTTTGCTGTTGTGGTTTTTATATGTTTATATTTAAATAATGCTGCTGACAGATTTGCCATAGTTGCTTGTCTGTGAGCAGTACTTCTGCCTAATTTATACCCTTTCTTTCTGTGTCTCATAATTCTCTTCCACTCCTAATACTCATAGTAAAAATTTTATTCATCTTTTAGATACTTTTGGACATCCATTCCAAAATGTAATCCTTTTTCATTAAGTATCTTTTTTAATTCATGTAATGATTTTCTGCCAAAATTTCTGAACTTCAGCATCTGACTTTCTTCTTTTTCCACCAAATCTCCAATGGTTTTAATATTGGCAGCTTTTAAACAATTATTTGATCTCACTGATAATTCCAGATTTTCAACACTCATTTTAAAAAGTTTTCTAATCCTTAAAATATCTTCATCTATTTGAGAATCTTTTTCTTCTTCTTCAGGTTCTACATCAAAACTGATAAATAAATTAATATGATCACTAAGAATTTTTCCTGCATAGGTTAATACATCCTCTGGTGTAACACTGCCATCAGTATTTACTTCTAAAATAAGCTTCTCATAATCTGTTCGGTGACCGACACGGGTATTTTCAACCGAATAGGTAGCATTTTTAATTGGACTAAATATTGCATCTATGGGAATTGTACCTATAGGATCATCAGAAACTATGTTCTCCTCTGCAGGCAAATATCCCCTTCCTCTTCCGATCCTTAACTCTATCTCAATATCTGCATCCTCATTAAGTGTAGCTATATGAAAATCCGGATTCAAAATCTCTAGCTCGGGATTGGCTTTCTGTATATCACCAGCTTTAAATTTACCAGGACCCGTTAATTTAATTTTTACAGATTCCGGTTTTTTGTTGATGAGTTTAATCCGTACTTGTTTAAAATTAAGAATTATCTCTGTTAAATTTTCTACAATTCCCGGAACAGTAGAAAATTCATGAACAATCCCTTCAAATCTAACATGGGTAATAGCTGCCCCATGAATAGATGAAAGCAATACTCTTCTAAACGCATTACCCAGGGTTACACCAAACCCTCTTTCTAATGGTTGTATAATAAACTTCCCATAGGTGGAAGTATAGGTTGATTCATCGCGTTCAACTTTTTCTGGCATTTGTAATATCATCGGATTCATTAAATTTACCTCAAATATTTCTACTTCATTATTTTGAGTAAAGTTCTACTACCAAGTTTTCATTGAATTTAACTGGAATATCTGCTCTATTTGGTACTTCAACATATGATCCAGTTAAATTTGCTTTATCAAGTTTCAGCCATGGCAGTTGATTCTCTTCTTTTATTCGCTTTATAGAATCATGGATAACATCCATTTTTCTACTCTTCTCTTTAACTTTTATTATATCACCCGGTTTCAGTTGATAAGAAGGTATATCAACAATTTTACCGTTTACTAAGAAATGACGATGGATAATCAATTGTCGAGCCATAGCTCTGGATGAAGCAAATCCTAACCTATACACCGTATTATCTAATCTGCTCTCAAGCATAATAATCAAATTCTCACTGGTAATTCCTTTTTTCTTATTGGCTTTATCAAAAGTATTACGAAATTGTAATTCAAGCAACCCATAAAACCGTCTGATCTTCTGTTTTTCTCTTAATTGATTTCCATAATCGGAAAGTTTCTTTATTCTTCTTCCCTTTCCTGTCTCTCCCGGAGGATAACTCTTTTTTTCAAAAGAACATTTTTCTGAGAAACATCTCCTGCCTTTTAAAAATAGTTTCTCACCTTCTCTTCTACATAATTTACATACAGGCCCAGTATATCTTGCCATATATAAAATCTCTCCTATTTAATTTTACACTCTTCTCTGTTTAGGCGGTCTACAGCCATTATGGGGTATTGGAGTAACATCTTTGATAGCAACTACTTCTAATCCTGCTGCCTGAAGAGCCCTTATTGCAGATTCTCTCCCTGAACCAGGACCTTTTACTTTTACACTAACCCTTTTCAGTCCTAATCCCTTTGCCACTTCAGCAGCTTCTTGTGCTGCCATTTGTGCTGCAAAAGGAGTGTTTTTTCTCGCCCCCCTAAAACCTAATTTCCCGGCAGATGACCAGGATATAATATTCCCATAACTATCCGAAATTGAAATAATTGTATTGTTAAATGATGACTTTATATATGCCATACCATCAGTTTCTACAACTACTTTTTTCTTTTTTCTTTTCACAATAAATCCTTAATTTGTATAAATTTATCTTCTTCTTCTGCCTTTTCTGCTTCGCGCATTCGATCGTGTTCTTTGACCACGTACCGGCAGGCCTTTTTTATGACGTAATCCGCGATAACATCCAATTTCCATCAATCGTTTTATATTCATGCTAACTTCGCTACGTAATGCACCTTCAACTTTATGATTCGTATCAATTACGGAACGAATTTTTGCTGCGTCCTTATCTGTAAGATCCTTTACCCGAGTATTACCATCAACGCCTGCTGATTTTAAAATTTTTCTGGATGTAGTGAATCCAATACCATATATATAGGTTAATGCAGCTTCAATTCTTTTATTTTTCGGTAAATCTATCCCTGCAATTCGTGCCACTATGACTCCTTTTTTACTTAATTATATTCATCCTTGCCGTTGCTTATGTCGAGGGTTTGTACATAAAACATGTAAAACCCCTTTTCTTCTAATGATTTTACAGTTTTTACATTTCTTTTTTACTGATGCTCTGACCTTCATTATTTCCTCTTACTTATTTATAGCGATAAACAATTCTTCCCCTGGAAAGATCATACGGTGAAATTTCTAAAGTAACTTTATCGCCAGGTAATATTTTAATAAAATGCATTCTCATTTTTCCTGAAACATGAGCTAAAACCTTATGTCCATTTTCCAGCTCTACCCTAAAATTTGCATTAGGTAATGTTTCTAAAATTGTACCATCAACTTTTATCGGTGGTTCTTTAGCCATATCACACCTTTAATCTAATTCTTCAATATCAATTGTTAATATCTCCGGCCCGTTTTCTGTTAACAAAACTGTATGTTCAAAATGAGCCGAAGGTTTTTTATCCAAAGTTCTCACTGTCCACCCATCATCATCAAACAATATTTCCTTTTCCCCCATATTAACCATAGGCTCAATTGCAAAGACCATTCCCGCTTTTAATAGCGGACCGTGATGAGGACTCCCATAATTCGGAATTTGAGGATCTTCATGCAGAGAAGTACCTATACCATGTCCTACAAGTTCCCTGACTATTGAAAAGCCTTTCTTCTCTACATAACTTTGAATTTTATGGGATATATCAGACAACCTATTCCCTTTTTGAAATTCTTCAATTCCTAAATACAGTGACTTCTTTGTTACCTGTAACAACCTCTTTTTATCTTCAGAAATTTTCCCCACCTTAAATGTTCGTGCTGCATCCGAAAAAAACCCGTTCAATTTTACTCCCATATCAATACTAACAATATCTCCCTCTTGAACAATTCTGTCCCCTGGTATACCGTGAACTACTTCGTCATTAATTGAAACACAAATTGAAGCTGGAAATCCACGGTATCCTTTAAATGCTGGAATAGCCCCCCAATGTTTAATTTCTTTCTCTACAACCTGATCTAATTCTTTTGTTTTAATTCCAGCCTCTAATTTATCAAAAACAGCTTTAAATGCATTCACTAAAACTATGGCACTCTCTTTGAGTTTGGATATTTCATCTTTTTCTCTTAATGATATCAATTAATTCCTTACAAAACTGTTTTAACTCTTTCAAAAACTTCATCTATTGAACCATTGCCATTAACGCATTTAAATAATTTACGTCCCTTATAATAATTTATCAAAGAACGGGTTTCTTTTTCAAATACTTTAAATCTGTGTTTTACAGTTTCAGGGTTATCATCTTCTCTGCGATATATCTTATTTCTGCATTTCGGACATTTGTCTGCATCTGGATTATCAACAATAACCGGACCACAGTTTTCACATATAAATCTCTTAGAAACACGCTTGATGATTTCTTCTTTATTAACATCTATAAGTAATACAGTATCAAGTTTTATTTTCAAATTGTTTAAAATTTTATCAAGCTTTTCTGCTTGCACTACATTGCGGGGAAAACCATCCAGTATAAAACCGGAATCTGCATTATCACCTCTTAATCTTTGTTTTATTAATTCAATTATTATCTCATCAGGTACTAATCTACCCTGATGTACATACTGCTTGACCTTAACACCTAAATGGCTTTCTTTTTCAATCTCCACCCGTAAAATATCACCGGTAGAAATATGAATCCAACCAAATTCTTTTTGTAATTTTTTCGCCTGAGTACCTTTACCTGATCCCGGAGCACCTAAGATTACCATATTTCTAACCATCTAACAACACCCATATTTCTTATGTTTAATCACCTTCTCCCACTCTTTATTCTTCCAGTTTTTAAAAAACCATCATAATGCCGCATCAATAAATGAGACTCTATCTGCTGTAAAGTATCCAGGGCTACCCCTACCATAATTAATAAACTTGTTCCTCCAAAAAAACTGGAAAACTGTACTGATACATTCATATATTTTCTTACAAAATAAGGCATTATTGCAATTACTGCAAAAAATAATGCTGCTGGTAAAATAATCCTTGAGATGACATGATCAATATAATCAGCTGTCTTTTTACCTGGTCTTACTCCCGGAATAAATCCACCTTGCTTTCTCATGTTTTCGGCAACATCAACAGGGTTAAAGGCAATAGCAGCATAAAAATAAGTAAAAAACAGTATCAAAAGTCCATCAATAATCCAGTAAACAGGTGATTGAAGATCAAAATAACTTGTAATATTAGCAACAAACTCACTATTGGGGAAAAACTGTTTTATGGTTTGAGGCAAAAACATCATAGCTTGGGAAAATATTATCGCCATAACTCCAAAGCCAGACACTCTGATTGGGATATGTGAAGCCTGCCCCCCATACATCTTTCGTCCCACCACTCTTTTGGCATATTGAACCGGAATCTTTCTTGCTCCCTCAGTAACCAATACCACAGCAGCAACGATAAGAAGAAGAAATCCAAAAATAAATAATTCAACCACAATAGCCCGGTTGCCGCTTACAATATATTGAGCTTCGCTGATAATTGCATTTGGAAAACGAGCGATTATTCCAATAAAAATAATCAATGATATTCCATTGCCTATACCCCGTTCAGTTATCTGTTCGCCCATCCACATAATCAGTACAGTGCCAGAACACAGGGTAATCATAACCATTAATCTGAATCCAATTCCCGGATTAACAACAGCGGAAGCACCGGATTGAGCAGTGGGAAGATTTTCCAAGAGCACACTTACTCCCACGGCCTGAATAGCTGCAATAGCAACTGTACCGTATCTTGTTATTTGAGTGATTTTCTTTCTTCCTTCTTCTCCTTCTTTTTGAAGTCGCTGAAAATATGGTATAACAGATCCCAGAAGCTGAATCATTATAGAAGCAGAAATATAGGGCATTATTCCTAAGCCAAAAATCGCAGCTTTACTGAATGCCCCACCAGCAAAAACATCATATAATCCAAATAAACTATTGCGGTTCATGGCAAAAAATTCACTTAAAACTTCACCATTAATACCGGGCATGGGTATATGACATCCTAACCGGTATAGAAGCATAATCCCAAGCGTAAAAAGAATTCTGTTTTTCAAGTCAGGAATTTTAAATATTGTATTGATCTTTTTTATCATAAATATATAGCCTTTCCACCTGCCTTTTCAATCTTTTTTACTGCACTGGCACTGAAGGTGTGTGCTTTTACTTCTATTGATTTTGTTAACTCACCTTTACCAAGAATTTTAACTAATTGATTCTTTTTTCTTATCAACCGTGCTTGTAACATGTTTTCTAAATTCACTTGTTTCAGACCACTTTTTTCCAGATCCTGTATATTTACTACCTGGTACTCTCTGCGAAAAATATTGGTGAATCCTCGTTTGGGCACTCTTCTTTGAATCGGCATCTGACCACCTTCAAACCAGACTCGCGATTTTGACCCACTTCGTGATTTCTGGCCATTCATCCCTCTCCCACAGGTCTTGCCTAACCCAGATCCAATTCCTCTTCCTACTCTTTTGGGTCTTTTTCTGCAACCCTCTGATGGTTTCAAATTCCCGAGATCCATAATTACCTCATTTATTAATCTTTTCTGTTTTTACGAGATGTGATACTTTGTTTACCATACCTTGTATGTGAGGCTTATCTGGTAAAATAACTGTATGATGTAATTTTTTTAATCCTAATGCCTTAATAATCCTTTTTTGCCTGATATTTCTTTTTATAGTACTTCTTATCTGTGTTATCTTTAACTTCCCCATTCAAATCTCCACAATTATTCAAAAATTTCCTTTAAGGTTTTCCCTCTTTCCTGTGCCACAGTCAGGGCATCTCTTAAATCCAATAAAGCTTCCATCGTGGCCTTAACTATATTATTTGGATTTGAAGATCCCAAAGACTTACTTAAAATATCCTGAATACCAGCTGATTCTACTACAGCCCGTACTGGTCCACCTGCTATCACACCTGTACCCGGAGAAGCTGGTTTAAGTAAAACTTTACTCCCGCTACATTTACCAATTATTTCATGTGGGATAGTACCTTTAATAATGGGTATGGTAACTAAACTTTTTTTTGCCTGCTCTGATCCTTTAGTTATGGCATTGGTCAATTCACGTGCCTTCCCCAATCCTACTCCCACATGTCCGTTACCATCGCCTACAACCACAACCGCATTAAAACCAAATCTTCTTCCGCCTTTTACCACTTGTGCAACCCGATTTATTTGTACAACCCGTTCTTTAAGATCAAGTTCTCCAGGATTAATTTTTTCCAAAATCTACTCCACTTTTTATAATTGTTAAAATTTTAATCCTTCTTTTCTTGCTGCCTCAGCTAATGCTTTTACTCTGCCATGATAATCATAGCCATTTCGGTCAAAAACAACTTTCTTTATTTTCTTCCCAGCAGATGCTTTGGCTAATTGAGTACCAACAATTTTTGCAGCTTCAACTTTAGTTTTTGCCTTTTCTTCTTTGTGTACAGATCCTGAAAGTGTTGATACTGATAATAAAGTTTTTCCATTTAAATCATCGATTAATTGAGCATATATATGCTTTAAACTCCTGTAAACTGTTAGTCGGGGTCGATCTGGAGTTCCATATACTTTTTTTCGTATTCTTTTCTTCCTTCTTAATCGATTTTTAATTTTTTGTGTTTGTTGACTACTCATAAATAAATTCCTATGTTTACACTTACGCTGTAATTGCTGCTTTTCCGGCTTTCTTTCTTACATGTTCGTCTATAAACCTTATGCCCTTCCCTTTGTAAGGTTCTGGAGGTCGAAAAGCCCTGATCTTTGCAGCAACTTCTCCTACTAAAGCCTTGTCAAATCCCTTAACTACAATCTTGTTCTGTTCAGGTGTCTCAATAGTAATATTATCCGGAGGTATAAAGTAAATGGGATGAGAATAGCCAAGATTAAAAATCACTGTCTTTCCACTTAACTTAATATCATATCCAATACCATGAATTTCCAGATGTTTCTCATATCCCTCTTTCAGACCAAAAATCATATTATATATTAAACTTCTATAAAGCCCATGGAGAGATCTAAAATACTTACTATCATTTGGTCTGGTTATATAAACAGTATTTTCTTTAACTTTTATTTTGATACCTGAATGTATTTTTTCTTTAAGAACTCCCTTTTCATTTTTTACTACAACAGTATTGTCCTTAATTGTAAAATCAATACCATCAGGTATTTTAATGGGCATTTCACCTATACGTGACAATTTCTACTCCCCTTTTTAAATCTAATAAATATAAAAAAGTACTTCTCCGCCAACACTATTTTTTTTAGCTGCTTTCCCGGTCAGAATACCCTTTGATGTGGTTAATACAGCTACTCCCAATCCATTAAGCACCCTGGGTATTTCTGATACTTTTACATACCTTCTTATTCCGGGTTTACTAACTCTCTGTATCCCTTTTATGACATTTTTCCCATGCTCAACATATTTTAAATACAACCGTAGACTATCCTGTTTATTATCTTCAATCACAGCAAAACTCTTTAAATATCCTTCATCAACTAAGATTTCTGATATTTTCTTAAGTATGTTTGAAGCCGGGATATCAACCTTACTGTGTTGAGCTGTTATAGCATTACGAATACGGGTTAAATAATCTGCAATTGGATCATTCATTGACATAATTAATAATCTCCTAGCTATTTACCAACTAGCCTTTTTTATACCTGGTATATCTCCAGATAAAGCCAATTCTCTAAAACAAATTCTACATAAATGAAATTTTCGGATATACCCTCTGGTTCTACCACATCGTACACACCGACTATATTCTCTTACTTTAAATTTTTGTTTCTTCTTTTGCTTTGCTATTAATGCTGTTTTTGCCACTTAAAACCTCATATAATTCATTATTAAACTTCTCTTACCTTTTTTGAAACGGCATTCCCAATTCTTTTAATAAATGATAAACGTGCTCATCCTGGTCAGAGTTTGTAACAAATGTAATATTTAGTCCTCTGCTTTTCTGTACCTTCTCATAATCAACTTCTGGAAATATAATCTGTTCTCTAACACCCATAGTGAAATTCCCCTTACCATCAAATCCGCTATCACTTACTCCTCTAAAATCTCTCACTCTTGGAAGTGCAATATTAAACAAGCGATCCATGAACTCATACATTTTTGCTCTTCGTAATGTAACCTTACATCCAATTTTTTCACCTTTCCGAACTTTAAAATTAGATATATCTTTTTTAGCTTTGGTTATCACTGGTTTTTGACCACTAATAAGAGTCAATTCTTCCACTGCTTCATCTAATAGTTTCGGGTCTTCTACAGCATCCCCAATCCCCATGTTTAATACTATTTTTTTTAGTCTGGGTGCCTGCATTACATTTTTCATGCCAAATTTTTTCACCAACGAAGGCAAAGTTTCTTCACTATACTGCTTTTCTAATCGTGGTATATATTTTTCCTTTTTTCCCATCGATAAACTATTCCCCTACCTTTTAATGATTTCTAGGAAGCTGTAATCATCTCCCCACAATTCTTACATACTCTGACTTTCTTACCATTCTCTAATTTCGTATTGCCCACCCGAGTGGGTGTATCACATTTTGGGCATATCACCATAAGATTGGATACATGTATGGAAGCCTCCTTTTCAATGATACCCCCTTGAGGATTCTTCTGAGTAGGCCGAGCATGTTTTTTAATAAAATTTATTCCTTCCACAATAATCCGATTCTTCTTGGGTAAAACTTTTAAAACCTGTCCGGTTTTACCTTTATTATTCCCTGATAATATCAATACTTTATCACCTTTAACCACTTTCATTCTATTACCGCTCCACTCTTTATAACACCTCTGGTGCCAGAGATACTATTTTCATAAATTCTTTTTCTCTTAATTCACGGGCCACCGGTCCAAATATACGTGTCCCAATAGGTTCTTTTAAATCATTTATCAATACTACTGCATTATCATCAAACCTTAAATAAGTTCCATCATTTCTGGAAATCTCCTTATTGGTTCTCACAATAACTGCCTTGCTTACTTGACCACTTTTCACTGTACCACCAGGCATTGCATTTTTTACAGTAACCACAATTATATCTCCAACACTCCCATATCTTCTTTTTGATCCGCCTAAAACCTTTATACATTGAACTTTTTTTGCACCTGTGTTATCTGCAACATCTAATTGTGTATAACTTTGAATCATTTACCTATTCTCCACTTCACCTTTATTTAGCTTGTTTAATCACCTCTACTAAACGCCATCTTTTATGGCGACTAAGAGGTCTGGTTTCCGCAATCTTTACAATATCTCCTATGGAACATTTATTATTTTCACAATGGACCATAAATTTATTTGATTTTTTTATATATTTCTTATATAATGGATGTTGTACTTTTCTTGTTACCTTGACAACTATAGTCTTTTCCATTTTATTACTTACTATTTCTCCGGTAAATTCTTTTCGTTTAGCCCTTTCAGCCATGATCTCTCTCCTCATACCACTTAATCTTTGGTTTTTCTGATTCCGAGTTCATATTCTCGTAACACAGTCTTTAACCGTGCTATATCGCGCCTGATATATCGTATCCTTAATGGGTTATCTAATTGATGTGTTACCTTCTGATATCTTAAATTTTCCATTTCATCAATTGTATCCTCTAATTGTATTTCAATTTCTTCTTTAGGTAACTGCTTTAACTCATCCATCTTTAACATTTTATTTCTCTCCCTATCTATCTGGCTTTTACAATTTTTGTTTTTATGGGTAATTTATGAGAAGCACGTCTGAAAGCTTCTTCCACGACTTCAGCTGATAAACCTTCTAATTCAAATAAAATTCTTCCTGGTCTCACAACTGCCACCCAGTACTCTGGTGATCCTTTTCCTTTTCCCATGCGAGTTTCAGCCGGTTTTACTGTACATGGCTTATCAGGAAAAATTCTGATCCAGAGTTTACCTCCTGCTTTAACATATTTTGCAATAGCAACTCGTGCAGCTTCGATTTGTCTGCTTGTAATCCAACCAGGTTCCAAAGCTTTTAAGCCAAAGGCACCAAAATTTACATTGGTTCCTCTGCTGGCCTGCCCCTTCATTCGACCTCTCTGCTGTTTTCTCCATTTAACTCTTTCTGGCATTAACATTATAAAATCTCTCCTTTACATATCCAAACTTTAACCCCTATTATACCATATGTAGTATATGCTGTAGCCTGAGCGTAATCAATGTCAGCTCGTAAAGTATGTAATGGGATTTTTCCTTCCCGATATTCTTCCCGTCGAGCCATCTCTGCACCACCTAATCTTCCCGAACAACAAATCCGTACTCCTTCTGCACCCATTCTCATTGTTCCAGTCATTGCACGTTTCATAGCCCGTCGAAAAGATACCTTTGCCTCCAGCTGCCGGGCAATATTTTCTGCGACTAAATTTGCATCCAATTCCGGCCTTTTAACTTCATTAATATTCAATTGAACCTTTTGGGAGGTTAAACGCTGTAATTCCTCTTTTAATTTATCAACTTCAGCACCCTTTTTCCCAATAACAATTCCTGGTCGAGCCGTATAAATTGTCAATGTAATTCTCTTAGGTGTTCTCTTGATCTCAACTCGAGATATACCGGCATTAGACAAACGATTTTTTATATATTTTCTCAGTAATATATCTTGTTCTAATTTTTCCCCGAAATTTTTTTCATCGAACCACAGCGAATTCCACTGTTTATTGATGCCTAATCTAAATCCTATTGGATGAGTTTTTTGTCCCAAAAAATCCTCCTACTTTAATCCATCACTTAGTATAATTGAGATATGACAAAGTCTTTTTCTTATTATTGAGGCTCTGCCCATTGCCCGCGGTCTATATCTTCTCATGGTAGGACCCTCATCTACCCAAATTGACCTGATAATTAAATTTTCCGGATCTACATTAGGTGCATTTTCAGAATTCATAAAATTAGACACAGCTGAATGAAGTAGTTTTCCTATAGGTTTAGTGGCTTTTTTATTGGTAAAATGAAGATAGTCCAGTGCGTCCTCAACCTTTTTACCTCTGATCATATCTGCTACCAACCGAACTTTCCGCGGTGCTATACGAATATATCGTGCGTGTGCTTTTGCTTCCATTGTTATTATCTCTCTTAATTATTTTACTCTAGTAGCTTCTTCCTTTTTCCCGCCATGGGCTCTAAAAATCTTACTTGGAGAAAATTCACCTAATTTATGGCCTACCATATTTTCAGTAATAAACACTGGAATGAATTTATTTCCATTATGTACCGCAATTGTATGACCCACGAATTCAGGTGAAATTGTAGAACTCCTCGCCCAAGTCTTAATAACCTTTTTTTCATTAGATTTATTTAACTCTTCAACTCTTTTAAAAAGCCTTTCATCAATATAAGGGCCTTTTTTAATTGAACGTGGCATTAACGCTCCTTCTATTTTCTTCTTTTTACAATAAACTTATTGGATTGCTTCTTCTTGGCCCGCGTCTTATATCCCTTAGTACATTTACCCCAGGGAGTTACCGGATGTCTTCCTCCTGATGATTTTCCTTCTCCGCCACCCATAGGATGATCAATAGGATTCATCACCACACCTCTTACTTTTGGTCTTCTTCCCAGCCAGCGTGAACGGCCAGCTTTCCCAAGTGTAATATTTTCATTATCAGTGTGACCTACCTGACCGATGGATGCTCTGCAGCTTTTTAGAATCATTCTCACTTCACCTGAAGGTAACCTCAACTGTACATACTTTCCTTCTTTAGCCACAATCTGGGCATAACCGCCGGCACTCCTCACAATTTTACCCCCCTGTCCGGGATTCATTTCAATATTATGAACACTGGTTCCTAAGGGTATTTTATCCATTGATAAACAGTTCCCAATTTTAATATCTGCTTTATCACCTGATAATACAGTATCACCTACTTTCAGGCCTTTAGGAGCTAAAATGTATCGTTTCTCCCCGTCAGAATAAAACAGTAAAGCTATGTAAGCACTTCTGTTGGGATCGTATTCTATGGCAGCAACCTTGCCCGGAACCCCCTGCTTATCTCTTTTAAAATCTATAATGCGATATTTCCTTTTATGACCGCCACCTCGTCTTCGCATAGTTATACGCCCGTTATTATTTCTGCCACCACTCTTTTTTAAAGATTTAGTCAGTTTTCTCTCAGGTTTCTGCTTTGTTATTTCCTCAAAAGTAGATACAGTTTTAAATCTTTGTGTTGGTGTTACTGGTTTAAAACTTTTTATCGGCATAATTAACCACCCTCAATAAAATCAATTTTATCATTCTCTTCCAGGGTCACTATTGCTTTTTTCCAACTTGCTCTTCTTCCTTCAAATCTTCCCATCCGCTTTAACTTTCCCTGAAAATTCATGGTCGTAACTCTTTTTACTTTGACTTCAAATTTTTTCTCTACCGCCCTTTTAATCTCAATCTTATTTGCATTTTTATCAACCACAAAACCATACTTGTTCTGTTTTTCCTGAAGTTCAGATAATTTTTCTGTTAGTATAGGTCTAATGATAATACTCTCTTTTTTCACTTGGCTAAAACCTCTTTAATCTTTTTTAATGAACTCTTTTGTAATAAAATGGTGTCTGCATATAAAACATCACGAGTAGAAAATCCGGAAGCTTCTTTCATGTCTACATTTTTTAAATTCCTGCAAGACATCCATAACTCTTTCTGATAATCGGAAGTGATGAGTAATATCTTCTCAGAATCTATCTTTAAATTCTTAAAAATTTCTGCTATCTTTTTTGTTTTTGGTTGTTTGAATGAAAAATCCTCAACTATCATTATTTTTTTATCTTTTGCCTTGGCAGATAATACTGATTTCCGTGCTAATATTTTTGCTTTTTTATTTATCTTTTTTGAGTATTCTCTTTTAGATGGACCAAAAGTAATACCCCCGCCTACCCATATAGGAGATCGGTTGGAACCAGCCCTCGCTACACCTCTGCCCTTCTGTGCCCATGGTTTACGACCGCCACCTCTTACTTTTGATTTGGTTTTAACCTGAGCATTCCCCTGCCTGGAATTGGTCATTTCAGCGTTGACCGCTAACCAAACTATATGCTCGTTTGGTTCAATCCCAAAAATCTCAGAAGGCAGTGTTGTTTTTTTATCACTTGCCGAACCGTTAGTTTTAAAAACTTCCAATTTCACTATACCACCTTTTTTTATCTCTTGTTAACGAATTACTTCAATAATACTATTTCTTGATCCAGGAACACCACCTTTTATTAATAATAAATTCTTTTCAGTATCGATCTTCAATACCCGTAAATTGCTAACCGTTATCCTTGAATTACCCATTCTTCCGGCCATATGCATACCTTTGAATACCCGTTTGGGGTCTGAAGACTGTCCTATTGACCCAGGCGTCCTGAGACGATTTGACTGTCCATGGGTTTTGGGTCCTCCCCGGAAATTATATCTTTTTACCACGCCGGCGAAACCTTTACCCTTCGAATATCCAGAGACCTTTATAGTATCATTTTCATTAAAAATATCTACTGTGATTTTATCCCCTACTTTTACTTCTTTATCAAAATCCCTGAACTCTCTTAATATTCGCTTTGGTGCAACGTTCGCTTTTTTAAAATGACCCTTTGAGGGCTTATTGACTAATTTATCTCGTATATCCTGAAATCCCATTTGTACTGCATTATATCCATCAATTTTTTCTGTTTTTCTTTGCACAACATCACAGGGACCAGCTTCAATTAAAGTTGCACTTATTGATTCTCCGCTATCTGTAAAATACCGTGTCATTCCGATTTTTTTTCCAATTATTCCAACCATACTTTTCCCTTGTTAATCCTATTTATTAGCTTAAACTTTGATCTCTACATCAACACCTGCAGGTAACTCTAATTTCATCAATGCATCTACAGTTTTCGGTGAAGTGTTAAGAATATCAACTAATCTTTTATGTATTCTTCTCTCAAATTGTTCACGAGACTTCTTATCAACATGAGGAGACCGCAGTACTGTATAAACACTCTTTCTTGTTGGTAATGGTATTGGCCCTACAATCATTGCTCCGGTCGATTTTGCCGTCTTTACAATACGTTCAGCAGACTTATCAATAAGAATATGATCGTACGCCTTTAATTTTATTCGTATACTCTGAGTTGCCACAATACTATTACTCCTTTTTTGTTCTATTCAATAATTTTACCAACCACACCGGCACCAACAGTTCTACCACCTTCTCGAATGGCAAAACGAAGACCCTGCTCCATTGCAATGGGCTCTATTAACTCCACAGCCATATCTATATTATCACCAGGCATCACCATTTCTACTCCCTTGGGAAGCGATATCGATCCGGTTACATCAGTGGTACGAAAATAAAACTGAGGACGATATCCATCAAAAAAGGGCGTATGACGACCTCCCTCTTCTTTCTTTAACACATACACCTGTCCCTCAAACTTGGTATGCGGAGTCACACTCCCCGGTGCCGACACTACCATCCCGCGCTGCAGCTCTTCTTTATCTACTCCTCGAAGCAGCAAACCAACATTGTCTCCGGCCTGACCCTCATCCAATAACTTGCGAAACATCTCCACACCGGTCACTACGGTCTTACGATGAGCCCCAAGACCCACCAGCTCCATTTCCTCGCCTACCTTCACTATCCCCCGCTCTATACGACCTGTCCCTACTGTCCCCCGGCCGGTTATACTGAATACATCCTCTACCGGCATTAAAAACGGCTTGTCAGTGGCACGCTCCGGAGTGGGCATATAACTGTCCATTGCTTCCAATAACTCAACTACTGAATTCCACTCCTCTCCCTCAAAATCACCGGCAACCCCTTTCTCCATGGCCTTTAAGGCACTCCCCTTGATTATGGGAATATCATCACCGGGAAACTCATAAGAAGACAACAGCTCCCGCAACTCCAACTCCACCAACTCCAGCAGCTCAGGATCATCCACCTGATCAGTCTTGTTCAAATATACCACAATGGACGGTACATTCACCTGACGGGCTAACAGTATATGCTCCCTGGTCTGGGGCATGGGTCCATCTGCTGCCGATACAACCAATACCGCACCATCCATCTGGGCTGCTCCGGTTATCATGTTCTTGATGTAATCAGCATGCCCGGGACAATCAACATGAGCATAGTGACGATTATCTGTCTCATATTCAACATGAGCTGTATTAATGGTAATTCCTCGCTCCTTCTCCTCAGGTGCATTATCTATCTCATCAAACTTCTTTACATCCGCCTGACCTTTATTCGATAAATACATGGTGATCGCAGCGGTTAAGGTCGTCTTGCCATGATCAACATGACCTATGGTGCCTATGTTAACATGCGGCTTTGTCCGCTGAAACTTCTCCTTTGCCAT
>JAWODZ010000136.1:0-9598 GCA_046483025.1 bacterium | reverse complement strand
GAGCTCCTCATCGCCGGCGATCGTCCCGTCCGCGTCGACGCCCGACAGGGCTGATCGAAGCGCTCCGAGGTCACAGGCAGGGTCGAGATCGGCCGCCTCATGGACTGGCCTCTTCTCCGGGACTCTGCCTTTCCAGTACCCTGAACACTATGGTCAGAGGTGAAATCTGTCCGAAATGAAGATAGGGACTCAGATGAGATGTCCAGTCCAGTTCAGGATGATTCCTTAATTCCGGAAACTGGTCTAATTTATTATTAATAAAATCATCTAAAAGTTCAGCTGCTGACTGACTGCCGCCATGAAAATGAGCAACTGGCTGAACTGTCCGGTCAATTTTTAAAAGAGATTGAATTTTATCCAGAGAAGATATATCATTGGACTCAATATTGAAATTTAAAGAAGGATAATCTGACTCCTGCTGAGGCAAATAATTGAAAAAATCATCGCGATATTTATAAATTTTTCCTCTCATAGTTCTGGCACTGTACTCTTCTTTAGGAGACACCAGTTCCACTGGTACTACCACTTCACTTTCCACCTGAATTAATCGGCAGTCCAGATGTTCTGCTGCATATTCTCTCCACTGCCGCTGTATCCTGAGATAACCCCTGTCAACTACAACCAAATCTGCCTGTTCAGCCAGTTTGAGCACTTCTTTCTCCGGTGAACCATGCCGGATTATCATACCTATACCTCGCTGTTTTAGTTCAGCTTCGACATCCTGAAGACCCTGAAGCATAAAAGTATAATGACGCAGATTTGCCTCAGGAAAGCTGTCCATTATACCAAAGAACACTAATAACGGTTTCTTGCGCTCATTTGCTCTTTGGACAGCATATTCCAGAGCATGGTTGTTTTCAGTCCGCTGAGAAGCCTGCATCCAGTAAAGCACATACTGTTGATTGTGAACCGGATGCCGGTTAAGAAATGTAATTCTTTCTTTTTCTATCATGACAGTAAATAGTAAAGGCGGAACTAAAAATTATTTTATTCCGCCTTTACTATTCTAATTCTATGTACATACCCTATTCAAACTTTTTTCTTAATTTATTTAAATACATTATATGCTGACGTTCCTCTTCAATAAGCTGCAACAGCACATCTTTTTTGGATGTCTTCACAAACCGTGCCAGTTCAGCAAACAGAAGGATGGCATCTTTTTCAAATTCTATCCCGTAATCAATGGCCTGAAGAGGTGTCTTAACATTGCCGGAAAAAGAATCAGGAGAAACTTGTTTATAGAGCTTATCACTTACCAGAGATTTCATATATTCATCAAGTTCACCCGGATAGGATTCTACCGGTTTGGTTTCTTTTAAATCATCCCGAATATTTGCAAACTTTTTTACGTGGCTTTCTTCCCAGTCACTGAGACGGCGGAAAAGAGATTTCATATCCTCATTATCAAAATGATCGGCAACTGCACTGTAAAAATCACGCCGTGCTTTTTCTTTTTCAATGCCAATATCAACTACTTCTGCAACTTTAAAAATGTTTTCCATACATACCTCCTTTTAATGAATATACACATTTTCTTTAAATTCAATCTCATTTTTCTTCTGGAGAAATTCTTCCAAATTCCTGGCATAGAATGGACTTATTTCAATGAACCCTTTTACATCTCCGTTTTCATCTCTGGGAACTGTATTTCCAGCTTTTTCCAGCCAGGAGCCAAAAAAATTGGTCATATCCTGTTTTGCTGTTTCAGGTGAGGACAACCCTTTTTTATTTTTTACCGGACTGAATTCCTTATCTCTGGCAACTTCCATAATAACTGAAGAAGTAGTATCCTGCAAAGCGTCAAACACAAACGTTTCAAATTTGTAACCATTAGGAGAATCCGGAACTTGAGTCTGACCATTGTCATCAAGAAAGGGTATTTTTTTATGAGCAATATGATACGGTAGTTTAAATCCATCTTCAACTTCTTCTCTTACAAAATCTACATTGATTATATGCAATGCAATATTACCCCCGCTGTATTTTAGATTACCATTTTCATCTCGGGCATGCTGATCCTCATTGCTCATATCACTGTACTCAATTACCTTTAATTTATCATCAACTCTTCCAAATACTCCTACTTTTTCCTCTGGAGTTTTCTTTCGAACCATTTTGGAGGACATCTCTGCTTGTTGTAAAACATGATACCCTAAAAAAATCGGATCAATAATGGTTGTCAGAACATTATCTACCTGAAAGTAGGAGATGTGTTTCACTCCTCTTTTATCCATATCATCCAAGGCACCGCTTTCAAACAGAGCCAGAAGAGAGCCTCCGTGCCCATTAGGGCTTTCGAAAATATGGTCTTTCTTATCCAGGATGAATCTGCCTTTTTCATCTAAAGCCGGGAGCATCTTTTGTTTTAAAAAAAAAATATCATTTTTATTAAATCCAAAATAGTTATTTCTTTTAAAAAATTGTTTGGTAGCTTCGTCATTGGTTTCACTGGTCATAATATACCAGGGTATAGTAGTGTGATATTTTTTAGCTGCAGCACGAATTTTCTCAGCATGAAGCTGAAAAAGAGTTTTCCCCTTAACCGGAGTTATAGGAAAAGTTCCTTTAGGACCGTCATACCCTAAACGGGTTCCCTGACCACCTGCTACCAGAAAAGCACCAACCTGCCCTTTTCTTATAACTTCCTCTCCTGTCTTTTCAGCTTCTTTCGCTTTTCTTTTCTGATCTTCAGTTTCCGGTATTGAAATTATTTCTGGCGGTTCCATGGAAACCGGTGCCCCGGATTTTTCCCTTTGAAACTGTTTTAATTGTTCACGAAGTTGTTTGATTAAGGTAAAATCAACACCTTTAAGCTGATTTAAAAGTTTTTGTCGGGATATATTATCTAACTGATCCCACCAGTCAAACACCTGCTCTTGATCTTCATTATAAATTCTATCAATTAATTTTTTATAGTCTTTATTCTTAAATTGAATCATACCATCCTTTCAATATATTTACATAAGATTATTTGCAGTTTTCTGCGTACTTTTATTCAACAATAAAAAATCAAACTACTTAATAGTAATCCATATGGGTAATAATTGCAAGTATTTTTTAATAAAAACAATTAATAAGATATCGGAGTTTGATTTATTTTCTATAATTAGTATCTTTAAGAAAAAGTTAACAGATACTATGGTGATAAATAATAAAATCAATTATAAAAAATACTTACAGCCGGAATTTATATCCAGGCTTGCCGGGCTTGATATTATTGCCAGACTGGTTGTTGAAGGTTTTATCACTGGTCTGCATCGCAGTCCCTATCATGGTTTCTCAGTAGAATTTTCAGAATATCGGCCTTACATGCCTGGTGATTCTGTCCGTAACATCGACTGGAAAGTATTAGGGCGTACAGAGCGCTACTATGTAAAACAATTTGAAGAAGAAACAAACTTAAGAGCTTATCTGCTCATGGACAGCTCGGGATCAATGGGATACACTTCGACTAATATTACTAAACTTCAATATGCCCGGTATCTGGGAGCAGCCCTAACCTACTTGTTGCTCAAACAAAGAGATGCTGCCGGACTTGTTACTTTCAGTGATCAAATCCAATCCTACTTACCTCCCAGGTCTGTATTCAGTTATCTGAATCAGATTCTCATTGAAATGGACTCTCTAAAAGCTGAAGGAAAAACCAGAATTGCAGACACTTTTCACATACTTGCTGAGAAAATAAAAAAAAGAGGATTGATAATTATATTATCTGATCTGTTTGATGATCCTGATGACATACTTACCGCTTTAAAACATTTCCGGCACAGAAAACATGAAATCATTGTTTTCCATATTCTGGATCCCATGGAAACCCAATTCTCTTTCGATAATGACACAGTTTTTATCGACATGGAAACCCAGGCAAAAATCCAGACCCTACCCAAACATATTCAAGGAGACTACCGCCACCAAATCAAACAATTCCTAAAAAAGTTTAAAAAAGAATGTTTTCATCATAAAATTGACTATTATCCGGTACATACCAGTAAGCCTTTCGATGAAAGCTTATACCATTATCTGGTGAAAAGAAAAAAAATCGGAGGATAGCTTGACTCTACTTTTTTTCTTTCTGCTCATAGCATTCGCCCTATTATTGATCTATATCATATTTTTCTGGTACAGAAACCGCCGTAAATCGAGATTCAGGGTTCAACTTACAATCCTGTTTTTACTCTTTATTATGTTACCGGTTATTCCTCTGACATTTTTAACTGCCCATCTTCTCACCACAAGTGCAAGATATTTAACTATTCCAGGTATAAGTAATGCAATTGAAACCTCTATAAAGACAATAAGAAAGCAAACACAGGTAAAAGGAAAAACCTTTTTAAATCAATTTCCTGATATTGAACAGATATCTCTATCAGATTTAAAACAGTATGATGTTGATTTTGTTGGCAAATATCATTTAACCAAGGACAGTATTATTTGTGTGTCCTCAATAAGTTTAAATAAAGATAATATAAGTCAAAACAAAGAGAGGATATTAAAAGATATTAAAAATAAACAAATCAGCTATCTGGACGATAATGGTACGCTTACCTATTATCGGTATGTAAATGATACTATTTTTAAGACTGTAGTTTATAAAGTAGACTCTGAAATAATTGTTGCTAAAAATGAAATCAGCCAGGCTATGAATATATATAATGCACTTTCCCTAATCAAAAATACAATTCTTCAAAAAAATCTAATTTGGGGTACAGCTGCCTTAATTGTGATCGGTATGACCTTACTTGCTGTTTTTATTGGGAAAAAACTTTCTCAATCAATAAGTAAACCGGTACAGGCTTTGGTTAAAGGAATGAACCGGATTGCTGCTGATAATCTGAATCAGCCTGTTGATATTAAAGCGAAACATGAATTCCGTTTTATGATCGATACCTTTAATAAAATGATGGATGATCTGAAACAGACCAGAAAAAAACTTATTCAGGCAGAAAGACTGGCAGCCTGGCAGGAAGTAGCCCGGATGATTTCACATGAAATAAAAAACAGTCTCACACCTATATCTATTGCTTTACGGAGGATCAGAAATAAAACAGAGAAAAAAGAATATGCTAATCAGACTATACAAGAAAGTCTTATTAATATAGATAAAGAAATACATTCCCTCAGTAACATGGCATCAAAATTTTCTGAATTTGCCAAGCTGCCTTCCCCTGAAAAATCACCGGTTAATCTGAACGAAATCATTAATTCTGTAGTAGAACTCAAAAAAGCAAATGCAGACAACATTACCATTATCACCGAGCCAAAAGATAATCTGCCTATTATCAATGCAGATAAATATCAGATGCGGCAGATATTTAACAACCTAATCCAAAACAGTATAGATGCAATGGATAATAAAGGTGAAATAAGAATTAGCACATCTGCATCCTCCTCATCTCAACATACAATTCAAATAATAATCAAGGATAACGGCTGTGGGATAAAACCAGCTATAAAAAAAAATATCTTCAACCCCTACTATACTACCAGAGAAAGAGGAACCGGTCTGGGGCTTGCTATCGTGAAACGGGTTATTGATGAGCATGGCGGGACTATCAGGGTAGAAAGTGAACCCAATAAAGGATCAACATTTTATATTGAATTCTAAAAAAAAAATAATTGATACATAATAAATAAATCAATTGATATTTCAGACTAGTCTAAAATTCTACTTGACAAACAGCAGAAATCTTATTATAATCAACTAAAAAGAACCTGAAAATAAGGGGAAAGAGGAAAATTGTATTCCATTTTTATAAAAACCCATTTTGATGCTGCACATCAGCTGCACGGCTATCCTGGAGAATGCTGTGAACTGCACGGACATACCTGGAAAATCGGAGTTAAAGTAATTGCCAATGAAACTGATGAAATTGGTATTAGTTTTGATTTCAAAAAATTAAAATCTATTACCGATTCCGTGATAGCTGTTTTTGATCATAAGCATATTAACCTGGTTAAACCATTTGACAAATTAAATCCTACAGCAGAAAATCTCTCAAAATATATTTATGAGCAGATTGAAAAAAAACTGCCTTCACCAATAAAATTATCTGAAGTTACTTTATGGGAATCAGATAATTATGCTGTGACCTATAAAAAATAATACCATTTCAGGGAGAAACTATCTTAACAGTCAATGAAATTTTTTATTCCATTCAGGGTGAATCTTCCTATGCAGGTTATCCTTGTGTTTTTATCCGTCTCACCGGCTGTAACCTCCGCTGTTCCTGGTGTGACACCAGATATGCCTACTATGAAGGAGAAGAACTTTCTGTTCAAGATATTATACAACAAGTCCTCGGTTATAAATCTTTTCTGGCTGAAATTACCGGCGGAGAACCGCTTGTGCAAAAAGAAACACCTGAGTTAACTAAGAGTCTGATTGACCAAGGATTGACAGTATTAGTGGAAACCAACGGCAGCCTGGATATTAGCCTGCTGCCATCGGCGTGTCATCGAATAATAGACCTGAAAACTCCGAGTAGTAATGAAAGTGATAAGAATAATCTTTCCAATCTGAAAAAAATTGAAAAAAATGATGAAATTAAATTTGTTATTTGCAGCCTGGAGGATTACGACTGGGCTAAAAAAATTATTTCGGAATATAACCTGTCTCATCGTTGTCCGGTTCTTTTATCTCCTGCCTACGGATATGTGGAATGTAAACAATTAGCCCAATGGATGCTGGAGGATAATTTGCAGGCAAGACTGCAGCCCCAGCTGCATAAAATCCTCTGGCCGCATGATTTCAAGGAGAGTGATGCAAATGAATAAAGCAGTAGTACTTCTGAGCGGCGGTATGGACTCAGCCACTACCCTGGCTGTAGCCAAATCTGAAGGGTATCACTGTTTTGCTTTGAGTTTCAGATATGGACAGTCTCACTCTCCAGAACTGAAGGCTGCCAAGAAAATTGCAGAATCAATGAACCTAGAAAAACATCTTATTTTTGATCTTGATCTATCTGCTATTGGCGGATCTGCCCTCACCGATGATATTGAAATTCCTAAAAATAGAACCGATTTCTCCAATTCAAATTCTGATATACCGGTAACCTATGTACCGGCAAGAAATATAATTTTTCTCTCCCTGGCTCTATCCTGGGCTGAAACCTTAAATGCCCAGCATATTTTTATCGGTGTCAATGTTCAGGATTATTCCGGTTACCCTGACTGCAGAGACGAATTTATCAAGGCATTTGAAAAAACGGCAAATATCGGAACCAAAGCCGGGATCTCAGGTTCGAAATTTCATATCCATACTCCTTTGATTAACTTATCCAAAGCAGAAATAATTAAAAGAGGGATACAGCTGGGAGTAGATTTCAGAGATACATTAAGCTGTTATGATCCGTCTTCGGATGGAAAAGCCTGCGGTAAGTGTGACAGCTGTCTTATAAGAAAAAAAGGATTTAAAGAAGCTGGGATAAAAGATCCAACCCTCTATAAGGAGTAAAAATTGAAAAAAGGCCAACGAGAAATAAGGGAATCAAAACTTACGGCAGTGGATAATAAATATCCAGACAGAAATTATGAAGTAAATATTTCTTTACCTGAATTCACCTGTCTTTGTCCTATGACAGGTTATCCTGATTTTGCAATCATTAAGGTGAACTATATACCTGATAAAAAAATAATTGAATTAAAATCACTAAAATTATATATAAATAAATTCAGAGATACAGAACTTTTTCATGAAGAAGCTGTAAATAAAATACTGGATGATCTGGTTAACCTCTGCCATCCCCGCTGGATAGAAGTTATCGGAGATTTTAATCCCCGCGGAAATGTAAAAACGATTGTCAAAGCAAAACATGGGGAAAAGAATATTTAACATTTATAGTCCTTTATCATACCTTTATCCGGGGTTTTGTCCTGAAATAGGTTTATAAATAAAATAATATTCCCCGTTTTGTATCAAAATCTTATTTACTTTTAAATTTCTTCTCTATTTTATTAATCTTTAATTTAAAATAGTAATTAATACTCTTGTCATCTTGAGGAACGAAGTGACGAAAGATCTCACGCTACTGAGTGGTCAGTAAAAAATCAAATCTAGCTGGAAATGAGTGTTATGTTTAGAATCGTACTTTTCCAGCAAAAAAATCGTCATACCTTACATTGACCACAGACCGCCGACCGCTGACCGCATCACTTTGCTGTCTGCCGTTTGCGGTCTTATCTGACTTCTGACCACTGACCTCTAGTCTCTATCCGACAATCTATCATCATTCTAAAGTTCTCAAGCTCTCACGTTCTAAAGTTCTCTCGTTCTAAAGCACTTAACCCCCGTTTTATCTTTTATCTTTTATCTTTTTTCTTTTGTCTTTTGTCTTTAGTCTTGCCTTTTGCATCTTGCTTCTTGTACTTTCAGCCCCTATCACTCTGTTCCTGTATCCTCAACAGCAGGCAGAATATAATTATCAAGAATATGTATAAAAGATTGGATCTGATTAGAACCTTCTTCATATGTTGCATCCATAGTAGTAACAATCACCATATTTAATTCAGGGAAAACAATGACAGACTGTCCTCCTAATCCAGAAGCAAAAAACAGCCTATATCCTCTGAGTTTTCCTGTCCACCATAAATACCCATATCCTACTTCTTCCATTTCACTCCATTCTGTGGTATAATTACGGTGATTGGTTATACTTTTTTCAATCCAGGTGCTGGGAATTATTTGCTCTTCATCTAATGTACCATTCTTTAGATATAAATAGCCTAAACGCGCCATATCCCTGGGAGTTAAAAACATTCCCGCTCCACCAAAGTAAACATCGTTTTGGTCCTTGCTCCACATAACTGCATTGATACCCAGAGGGGCCAATAATGATTCAGATGTATAAACTAATGTACTCTTTCCCGTAGTTTTCTCGATTATCCCGGATAAAAGATGAGTCCCATAAGTAGAATACAGAAAATCTGATCCCGGATCAGATTGTAGATCTGAAGTTAAAATGGAGGCGATCATATTATCTGCATGTTCTACATCATCACTTATATTCGTATCCTGGTCAAATCCGGATGTCATGGTAAGTAAATGACGAATAGTAATATCAAATTTACTAGAATCTGTTATCTCATTAGTATATTCAGGGAAAAAATCAAGTAATTTACTGTCTATACTTTCAATATACCCTTCTTCAATGGCGATTCCGATTACAGCTGAAATATAACTTTTGGTTACAGAATAAATTGGATCCATAACATATTTTGTCCTTCCGTTATAATACTGTTCCACAACCAAATAACCATTTCTTATAATTAAGAAACTGTAATAATAAGACATCCCGTACATTTCAGACAATGCACTATTGATCATAAGAGAATTTAAACCTTGTTCCTCAAGTGTGGAAGTTTCCCATTCATAAGGGGATAGATCTTCATATGAATCTAAATCATTATTTTCCACTGGGGCTTGTAAGTTACATACAGTATGTAAAAGCACAATAGATATTTCCCCGTTTTCTTCTACGAGGAGATGTTCAATGTTTTGCTCTGCCATTTTTCTGATCGCTTTCTTTATCGGAGAGTTCTTCTCGATAGTGATCAGGTCGGTTTCCATGATTTTTTTAACTGTGATGTCCGGTTTGTGCCC
>JAWODZ010000064.1:0-15132 GCA_046483025.1 bacterium | reverse complement strand
TGACCCAATGCAACATAGACTATTTCGGGGCTCAATACCTTCATTCTCGTTACGGCTGACAAACTGCCCTCCCTATGGCTTCGCACAATTCGTTACCTCCTTATGCGCTTAGTTCGGTTCTGTGCCGGCGGTTAACCGTTACACAGGCTGGATTGTCCAGCTTGTTTATATTAGCTTTGCTTGGCACACTTGTATTTTGTATTCTAATCACTAAAAAATACGACAAGTACTTACAACTTTAGGCACTCCAGGCACTTTAAACTTAAGGCACCAATACCCCTCCCTTCTCCTTTTCTCCATTCTCCCTTTTCACTATTTTCTACCTTCCCCTTTATCCTTTTTCCTTAAACTGTTATACGCTTCCCACACCAAAACCACTGCTACACTGAAAAGCAGCAAGGCAAACACCAAGAGGAAAATAGTTCCGCCAGCACTGAACCCTTCAGGTACAGGTTTACCTAAATAATAGCTCACTATAAGAGAAGATTTCTGATAAATCAAAAAAAGTAATGCAGTGAGAGTCACAGCAAACATAAAATACATGGGATACCGGAGAAACCCGTTTTTCTTTTGTTTCACCTGTAACCACACACTGGTGACCAGAAGTGCCAGAGCTGCCAGCAGTTGATTGGCTGATCCGAAAATTGGCCAGATAGCCTGATAGGTTCCGGTCAGAGCCAGCCCTGCTCCCGGAAGCAGGGTTAAAAAAGTAGCAGTGAATCTATTGGTCAGAAACGTTCGAACCGCTGATGTCTTTTCTGACTTAAAAAATTCCTGGAACGCGAATCTGCCGATCCTGGTAGCTGTATCAAGAGAGGTAAGAGCAAAAGCAGATACAGCCATAGCGGCAAAGGTAATTCCTGTTTTCCGGGGAATCCCCAGGGATGTTACAAAACTTCCCACTCCCTGAGAAAAAAGAGCAATGGGATTGGAACTAATACTTTTATATTCAGAGGGTAAAAGTGTAATAGCAGTTATTAATGCAATCACTGCCAGCAATCCTTCAATTAACATACCCCCGTATCCAACAGGTCTGGCATCGGTCTCCCGGTTAAGCTGTTTAGCAGTAGTACCGGATGCAACCAGGGAATGAAATCCTGATATAGCTCCGCATGCCACTGTAACAAACAGTATAGGAAACATGGAACCGAGTTTGGGATCGATAAAATGAGTGAAGGGTTGCAGTTTAACTGCCGGATTCTGAATCAGAATACCTAAAAAAGCAACAATCAATACCAGATATAACAAAAAGGAGTTTAAATAATCCCGGGGCTGAAGTAAAATCCAGACCGGGGTTACAGATGCTATAAATATATAACCTAATACTATCCATGTCCATACTTCCGTATTTATACTCAGGTCAGAAGAAAACTGTATGGGAAATTCATTTCCCAGCCATACACAAAACAGTAATAGAATTACCCCGATTACAGATGAAATACTGAGAGAAAATTTCAGTTTGTATATGGAGAAACCAAAAATCAAGGCAAGTAAAATAAAAAGTGAAGAAGAAGTGCTCACAGATGGAGATGAAGTAAAGGTTTTTACTACCAGAATAGTAAATGCTGCTACTACTAAAACCAGAGTGGACCAGGCAAAAATCAAAAACAGGCTCTTTCCTTTTTTACCAATGTACGTCTTAATAACCTCTCCCAGGGACTGACCCTTATGACGCACTGAAGCCACGAGAGAGGTGAAATCATGCACCGCACCCAGAAAAATGCTTCCCAGCACAATCCAGAGAATAACAGGTATCCAGCCAAAAACCGCTGCGGTTATAGGACCAATAATTGGTGCTGCCCCGGCAATGGAGGCAAAATGATGGCCTAACAGAATCGGCCATTTTGCCGGAACATAATCAACACCATCTTTTCTTGTATGCGCCGGAGTAGGAGCATTTCTGTCCAGCCCCAGCCTTTTAGCCACAAATCTACCGTATACAAGATATCCAGCAGTAAACAAAATAAGAGCAATGATGATTAATACTGAAGAAGACATCTGGTTATTCCTTTACGTTAATTCAAAATTAAATAGTGAGAAAATACTTTCTTTCCTCTTGCTTAGCTTTCTTAACCTTGTATTTGAATTAAAATAAAACAGACATTCTGATCATGACAACCTCCCGAAGTTTTGAAACCTTCGGGAGGTTTCGTTTCTGTATATTCAGATCATATTGCTAAAAATATAATAATTAATTTACTAAGATAAAAGGATAAATTGGGGGAAAATTCTGAAGGGATTGACTTTTCCACCACCCTGACGAGACTGTCGAAAAAGTCATTTTATGTCTTTGCGAGAAGCAAAGCGACGAAGCAATCTCCTAATTTAAGCACGAACACCAGGAGATTGCTTCGCAAAAGACGCTCGCAATGACGCATTCAGGACTTTTTCGACAGCCTCGACAGGGTCGCCGTGTATAGACCGGACACATAGGGTTTGGATTGTTGCACCACGGGGGCTGATGCACCTGCGGAACTTTAAACGAGATAAAGGATTTCAAACCTTCGAAAGGTTGTAAGTTTAAATACAAAAAAATTCTAATATTCTAAAAAACAAAAAGGTTCTCATAGAAATGGTTATATCCGCACCAACTCAATAATTACATTTCTTTGACATTTCTGATCTTGTTTTTTTCGTATCTTAGACTATGGAAAATCTAAAAAACCCTCTCATATCCGGTACTCAGTCGGATAGAGGAGGGGGATTTATATAAGGGAGATTCAATGGAAAAAAGAAACAGAATGCCGATTATGCAGATTGGGAATATTAAAACAGACATTCCTGTTATACAGGGAGGTATGGGGGTGGGAGTGTCTCTTTCAGGACTTGCAAGCGCTGTTGCCGAACAGGGTGGAATCGGTGTTATTGCTGCAGCAGGTATCGGTATGATGGAGCCGGATTATCAGAAAAATTTTAAAAAGGCCAATGAACAGGCCCTGCGCCGGGAAATCCGGCAAGCCAAAGCTGGTACAAGTGGAGCTATTGGTGTAAACATTATGGTAGCTTTATCTGATTATGAAACACTGCTCCTAACCGCTGTGGATGAAGGTGCTGATGTTATATTCATGGGAGCCGGGTTACCCCTGAAAGTACCTGGTATCCTGACACCGGAGCGTATGGAAAAAGAGGCATTGAATATTGTCCCTATCGTTTCATCGGCCCGGGCCGCTGATTTGATCCTGAAGTCATGGAGCAGGAAAGGATGTTTTCCTGTAGCAATGGTTGTTGAAGGGCCTAAAGCAGGAGGACATCTGGGTTTCAAACGGGAGGAACTTGAAGATCCTGAATTTGACCTTGCCAAACTTCTGCCACCGGTTATCCGCACTGTTGCCTGGTATGAGGAACAATACAATATAACAATACCCGTAATTGCAGCAGGAGGTATTTACACCGGAGCTGATATTAAATCGTATCTGGATATGGGCGCTTCAGGAGTGCAGATGGCCACCCGGTTTGTAACTACAGAGGAATGTGATGCAGCACCGGTCTTTAAGCAGTCCTATGTAGATGCAGACAGGAAAGACATGGTAATTATCGACAGTCCTGTAGGTCTGCCGGGGCGAGCTGTGCGGAACCAATTCCTGTGTGATGTGGCTGAAGGTCAGAAAAAACCTTTCCGATGCAGCTGGAAATGTCTCAGAACTTGTAATTTCAAACAAGTATCCTACTGTATTGCCTCAGCGCTGACCAATGCCAAGCTCGGTAAGCTTGACAAGGGTTTTGTTTTTGGCGGTGCTAATGCCTATCGGGCTAAGGCAATAACCACTGTCAAGGAGGTATTCGATTCTCTCTGCACTGAATATAGGGAGGCTGCTGCGGCAGCTGGTGCGGTGTAAATGATTACCACTTTTCCACAGTGAATTTGCGACAGATCGATAATTAAGTTTATAAATGATAAACCTCCCGAAGGTCCCAAACCTTCGGGAGGTTGAAAGACAATTCTCATAATAGTATAAAGCGAAGTCTGAGCGGGCTTCAAAACAGGCGCCCAGAAGCAATAAAAAAATACAATCCTTTAAATTATTTTCGAGTATAAAGGTACCCAAACTGCAGAGCGGACTTGATTGCCGGAAAAGCGGGTCATGTATTGAATAATTAAATATTTTTCCACTATACCCACAGCATCCGGCAGGGTATGATCTTCTAAAAATTTAATCGGCCGGTTTTTGATTCTTCTTAAAAGATAATAGGTTTTAGTTTTTCCTTCCTGTGACATGCTGCCTCCTTTTTAAAAAATTTGTTTAACTTTACCTCTTTCAAACTACCCAAAAATTTTAATATCACTTCACGGGACAAATAGATTAATCCTTGACTAGCCGTATGGAAAATCCGAGTTGCTTCCTGTGGTAGAGACGGCTCACTTCTGAAATATCGTAATACAGACGCCAGTACCAGGCATAATTAGTAACATACCCAGTAGCCGACCAAAAATAAGCGTTGTTACGCACAAAGCTAAAGGTACCATCACGGTAGGACCGAAATCCCCCAGGAAGAGCGGAAAAACTGCTACTATTACTACCGTTACCGTTGTTTGACCACCCATATGAGCTTTTTAACTTGGCACCCGCATATTCCCTGCCACCAAGGAAATTAACCAATTTCTGCCATTCATCATCTGATGGTACATGCCATCCTTCCGGAGCAATATTCCGACTGTCATTTACTGCATACCAGTTATACAAATAGCCGTAGATCCTTGCATTGCTTGAATCATTATCATAAGCACAATAAGCACCCGTTGATAAATCTTCCCATTCTGAATTACTGGTCACATGAGGAATAGGATCCCCATTGCGGTAATGAGTGACTTTCAGATTTTCTGCCATCCATACCTGATCGCCGATTTTTACTGTTTTAGGATTAAATTCTTGAGACGCTTGTTGCGTATTTTGAGCATGAGTAAATAAAACTAATAATGAAGTAATTACTATCACTGTTAATAAAAAATATTTACTTAATTTCATTTTTTCCCTCTTTTTAAAATTTGTACTACCCTCGTTCCCACGGTCTCCGTGGGAACATTTTCCTGGGATGGTCTCCGTCCATTCACTCACCATCCTGTACAAACAGGAATCAACCCTGATCCATGTACATAGTCACGAGCACTTGAGTATCTCCAATGAACAGGATCATCAACATATCCTCTGCGAATCGGATTGTAATGAATGTATTCAATCTTCTGAGTCATTATTTTTCTTGTCCTCATTTGTTGTGGATGACTGCCTTCCTGCCAGAACTGATACTCCCTGCCCCTCTTAAATGCTTGTTTTCCATGGGAAAGTGCGCTTAAAATAAATTTAGAGCCCTTTCTTTTGTAATAATCAATAATCTGTCTGGCAGTATATGACTTGAAATCTCCCAATTCTTTAGAAAGATTATCTGATGATACCACCATATGCAAATGATTTTCCATAATCACATATGCATAAATAGTTAATCTGTGATGTTCTTGCATAAACACCCAGGAGTCGAGTATGTAATTAACCACTTCCGGATTCGAAAAAAGTGGAAGCCACTGAATAACAGTTCCGGTTGCAAAATAGGGATATTGTTTTTCGTATATTTTATATCTGCTTTCTTGCCATGACAATGCTCAATGATGATATTGACGCAGAGCGTCTACTATACGTCGGGGTTGTCCAAAAAGTTCAATATGTTTAGAAATATCATATTGATCACAATAAAAGGATACTGTTTTTATTGGATTTGTCAGTCTTCGACAAGCTCAGACTGACAAAATAATGACTTTTTGGACAACTCCAACGAGGTGAATAAAGCTTTGTATCCTATTTCCGACCTAAGTACAACTTGGGTTGGAAATTGATTGACTTTACCGTCACCCTGACAGGGTCGGAGTGTATAGATTTGAGACATCGGTAACACCTGTTCAGAGACCCTGTCAGGGTGATGTAACCATATCATTTATAAATATCCTAAAATTCTACCTTCGGAGCTTCCTGTGCACCCTCATCCGCTTCAAAATAAGGCTTCTTTTCAAAGCCGAACAAACCGGCAATGATATTCTGAGGAAATCTTCTTATGGTAGTGTTATAGGTTTGAACTGCCTGGTTAAACCGTCTCCTCTCAACAGTAATCCGATTCTCAGTACCTGCCAGTTCATCCTGCAGTCTTAAGAAATTCTGGTTAGCCTTTAATTCAGGATAATTTTCTCTTAACACCAATAGACGGCGGAGTGCTCCCCCCAGTCCTGCCTGGGCTTCCTGAAATTTTTCCAGATTTTCAGGAGTTAAATCTCCCGCATTTAATTTCATCACACCCCCAACTTGTGCCCGTGCTTCAGTGACAGCCTGAAATGTTTCCCGTTCATGCTCAGCATACCCCTTCACCGTTTCAACCAGATTGGGAATAAGATCATATCTTCTCTGATACACATTCTGCACCTGAGACCAGGTCTGATTAACATCTTCCTCCAAACTGACTAATGTATTATAGGTTCCCCACAGGGTAAATACCGGAATTAAAATCAAAACAGCTAAAATAACTGCAACAATACAACCAATTTTTAAACCTTTGCTCATACTATTTCCTCCCTAAAAATTTTACTTTAAATTTCTGAATACCTATCAACTTTTTCAATCCTCCAACCTGTTAACCTCTCTTTTAACCTCCCGAAGGTTTTGATCCTTTGGGAGGTTATTCAATTAAAATATTATCGGACATTTACATAGAATCAACCACCTTGCTTAATTTTTGTATTTCTTTGATATATTTCTTTAAAATGTCATGTAAATAATCTTTGGAAACCTTTACGCTGTCTTTGCGATGAGCAAGTAACACTGAAAAAACACTTTCATCCAGATCAAACACCCTGCACATAGAAAGTATGACATCTGATTTTTTTACCGGCACCTCACTCTTTTTTAAAAAAAGAAGAGCTTTAAAGATCGAGATAAATGTAACCATAGATTCATTGATTAATTGAGACATTTTCTTTTTCTTGCCCCTGGTTAATATATACCCCTGCCGTAAACTAAGAAGTTTTCCTTTTAACTCTCTCTCACACTGAAGCCGTACATCTTTTTTATTAAATTTTAAATCTTTTAAAACATCATCACCCTGAATAACCTGATAAGTCTGAGACATATTGAAAAATTCTATGGGAAAACTATCCAGAGATGCTTGAATATATGACTTGGTAAGAAACAAGGGTAACCCAATATTTTTTTTCCGCCAGGGTTTAACCTTTCTTTCCACTCTATCAATCGTCTCTATCCCCTGCTCAGTAAGACATACCAGAAAATTTATATCCGATTTTTTGGGTATGTATTCTTCTGTAGTTGCACTACCGAAAAGTATTATTGCTTTCGCTTCTTTAGCAAAAATTTCATTTATATCTGCGGTGAAATCCTTAACTACCTCTTTCAATTGCTCTGGCAATGAATTCATACCATGCCTCCATAATTAAATCTATGAAAAAATTAAAATCCCCGGGATGCACCACCACCACCGCTCATTCCACCTCCAAATCCACCAAAACCACCACTGAATCCTCCTCCACCAATACTTCTTCCTCTTCCCCCGCCACCCATAAGTAATCCAAGAAATAACCAGGGTAAAATTCTGCCCCGAGTAATAATCACTAAAAACAAAATAATTAATATTGGAATAATTCCTCCTCCACCCCGCTCTTCAGTTCTACCAGACCTGGTGGTAACAGCTGGCATACCTGTAATAGTAACCCCCATTTCTCTGGCAATTAAACCAGCACTATACGCCACTCCCTGATAAAATCCCTTTCCATAATTTCCCTGCCTGAATTCCGGTATTGTATACTGATCCAGAATTTGACCTGCCATTCCATCAATTATAATATGTTCAACTCCATATCCAACCTCTATGCGTATTTTCCTTTCCTCTATAGCAAGGAGAAAAAGAAGACCTTTATCCTTACCTTTTTCACCTATACCCCATTTTTCAAATAACCTGTTGCTGTACTGTTCTAAATTCATATCATCTAAATTATCCACAGTGGCAACAACCACTGCTGTTTCTGTTTTCTGAAGTACTTCTCTGGCCAGATTATTGATCTTCCTTTCATAATAGGAAGATATTACATTGGCAAAATCATTTACAGGATACCCTGTATGATCAGGTAGAGTGGTATCAGAAAAACATATTAATGGTGCGATGATTAAAATAAAAACACAGCTGACAATAATTTTCTTCATAAATAATACTCCGATTCTTCTAACAAAAAATCACATTATTGGATTATTCTCTCTGGTTTTTCCTCCTCCATGTTCCATAGGGTATCGTTTTATGGTTTTATTTGAAACTTTTCTATGACTAGGCATAATACGTTTATATTGAATTTTTGTTCCGCCAAAATTTACCAGTAATCCCATTGGTTTTTCTATCAGCTGTAAACAGCGAAGCACTTGTTGTATCTCGGTATCCAGAAACTGATCCTTACAAATAATCATTACCACCACCTCATCTTCAATAAGAAAATCTATTTCAAGAGTCCCAACCTGAACCTCTTTATAGGTGATTTCAACCTGCTTTTGATGCTCATATTTTAACTTCTTAGAATCAAATTCAACCTCAAGAGCTTTTTTATAATATTCGGTTGGATATCCAGGTCCCAGAGTCTTATGAACCTCCATACAGCCACCAATAATATTATAAACAATATCACTCAAATTATTTTCAGACATATACTTCCTCCCTTATAAACTACTATTAACAATTCTTTTATAAATAATTTTCATTCCTTCCAGAGTGAGGAAAGGTGAAGTTTGCTGAAGTATCTCCGATCGCTTTACAATTTCAGAGGCCATACCTCCGGTTGCAATCAACTTTGCTTCTTCCCATTTCTTCTCCTCTAAAATTTTCTTTACTATACCATCAATCAAACTGACTGCCCCCCACATAATACCGGACTGCATACTATGTTCTGTATTAGTTCCCACTACTGAATCCGGGAATTCTAATTCTACCCTGGGAAGCTTGGCTGCCAGATGATGGAGCTGTTGAGAAGCCCCTTTCAATCCTAGAGCAATTACTCCACCTATATATTCACCTTTTTCTGAAACCACATCAAAGGTTGTGGCTGTACCAAAATCAACAATAATCAGGGGGCTGCCGTATAAAAAATAACCGCCCACTGCATTACATATTCTATCCGCTCCAACCATTTCAGGAGAATCATATAAAATTTTAATTCCAATGTCCAGCTTATAAGAAATAATAACTGGTTCAATATTAAACTTCTTTCTTGCCATATCTCTGAACACATATTGGAAATAAGGCACTACTGAAGAAATTATTATTCCTTGTATGTCCTTTTTTAAAAACCCATCATTGTGCAGCCAAATATTAAGAAGTCCCCAGCATTCATCAATGGTCTTAGGATGACTGCTTGATAAACGCCAATGTCCTTTTAAAGTATCATTATCATAAATACCGATAACAATTTCTGTATTACCAATGTCTATAACTAATAACATCTTACTATTTTATCCTTTTTCTATTACTAATCTATTTTCTACAAAACTGTAATAACTGTCTCTAACAATAATGATATGATCTAAAACTGGAATATCAAGCATTTTCCCGGCCTTAAAAACCTGTTCTGTAACTCTTTTATCCTCCAATGAGGGTTTCTTTTCTCCGGAGGGATGATTATGTAATAATATAATTCCCGCTGCCAGATGATCAATAGCTGTTTTGAATATCTCCCGGGGATGCACTATGCTTGAATTTATAGTACCCTGAGTTATGATAACATCTCTTATTATTCTATTTCCACTGTTCAATAAAATAACCTTAAAAATTTCCATTCTCTTATCTCGCAATAAAGGAGCATATATTTTGTAAACATCCCCCGGAGAATTGATTTTCATTTTTTTAGAAGATGGTCCAGATTCAATTCTTCTTCCGATTTCAAACGCTGCCAGTAATCGAGCACAATTAGCCTCACCAACTCCTTTCATTCTGGTCAACTCTTTAACACTGACACAGGCAAGACCCGAGAGATCTGTATATTCAACTAATATCCGTTTGGCCAGACCTACTGCACTTACTCCATTAATTCCTGATCCCAATAACAGGGCAATCAACTCTGAGTCTGTCAATGAATGAGCCCCTGATTTTATCAGCTTTTCTCTGGGCCGCTCTTCTTCAGGCCAGTCTTTTATTCCCAAATGATACCAGGATGTATCTTTGATTTTCTCACTCATTTAGCTTTTATATCTATTTAAAATATAAGATTTTTGTTTTAAAGCATGATACTTTTTTATCTTTACTAAGATAGAATATGGAATACGAAATCTGCCGATTGATAAATTTTTTTTATCCCGCCCATGACAATCAGATCCACCACTTATTAATAAATCATAATTATTGACAAACTCCTGCAACCTTCTGGTATCTCTATCACTTAATCTGGGATGTATTATTTCTACTCCATCTAACCCTGCTTTAGTAAAATCAAACAGTTTTTCCATACTCAAATTTTTAGGAGGATGGGCAATAAAAGATAATCCCTTAGCTTCTGAAACCAAAGCAATAGCAGATTCCGGACTGATTTTAAATTTTTCCACATATGCCTTGGAATGATACCCTATATATTTTACAAAAGCTTCCTGAAAAGAATATACATACCCTTTTTCCAGCAGTACTGTTGCTATATGAGGTCTTCCGATACATTTCCCTTTTGCTGTGGATACAACATCCTTCATGGTAATATTTATATCCATTGTATTTAAAATCTGTACAATTTTTTGAGCCCTATCATATCTTCTCTTCAGGAATTTTTCAATATACTCACTTATTTTAGGATGGGTCGGATCACAATAATAGCCAATGATATGAATATCTTTTCCTTCACATTGACTGCTTAATTCAATACCAGGTACAATCTCCACTCCCCACCGTTTACCAGCCAGATAAGCCTCTTCTATACCTTCTAAGGTATCATGGTCAACAATACCAACTGCTTTTAACCCTGCCTCCCTGGCTTTGATAACTACCTGGGTAGGAGTCAATAATCCATCCGAATAGGTAGTATGCACGTGCATATCTGCCCATTCATCTTTTGATATAAAATCTTTCATGTATCTCAAACTTATTTCTTGACTTTGTATGATTTTAAGTATATCTTAAATTTAAACAGAAAAATACATAATAATTAAATGAAAAAAATAAAAAACCTTATCATAAAAAATCTTATCATTGTCAGTACTCTTCTATTATTATTTACTTGTTCTAAAAAAAACAACGTTGATTCTATAACCCGACAAAAATGTATAAAAGTGTACACTGAGTTAATAAAACTCAGTGAACATATTCCTCTGCAATCTCAGCAGTATTGTGATTCTGCCAAAAAAATTTTTACCAAATACAACTTTACCAAACAAGATTTTCACTCCTGTGTTGTCTATTACAATCATGATCCAAAACGCTGGGAAACTTTTTTCCAGACGGCTTACGATACTCTAAACCCAAATAACTCAGATTGAACCTTTAATCAAATAATAAACCAATTACTCTTGGTTTTTCCGGAAGCCAGGAACCATCAGCCAGCTCGTATCGGCTTCAGGTGAAACGGTGTTCTTTACTGTCCCACTAACTAATTCCAAAGAACAGGGATTAAAAAATTAACATATCCGCGGTAGCTGTTCACCCGTTTGCATATCCAGCACCCGATGGCTTCCAATAGTAGTTTTTAAAGAAACCTTGCCCGGTTCATCATCATCTACATTTCCGATAATTATGCTCTTTTTACCATACTGCTGTTTTTTCATGGCGTTAACAACTTTTTCAGCATATTCAGCCCCCACACAAGCTACAAGTACTCCTTCATTAGCAATATAAAGAGGATCAAATCCTAAAATCTCACAGGCTCCCCGTACATCCTCATTAACAGGAATTTTTTCTTCATCCAAAACTATGGAAACACCTGATTGATCAGCAATTTCATTAAAAACAGTTGCTACTCCTCCTCTGGTTGCATCCCGCATAACATGAATTTCATCTGTCACCCCCAACATAGCTTCAACTAAACCATGTAAAGGTGCAACATCTGATTTAATTCTGGTATTAAATCCAAAATTTTCCCGGGAAGTAATCACCGACATACCATGTGACCCAACAGGACCACTGATAATTACCTTATCCCCCGGTTTTGCTCGTGCTCCAATTACAGGGTAAGACTGTTGAATCTCTCCTATTCCGGTGGTATTAATAAATACTCCGTCTGCTTTTCCATGTTCAACCACTTTTGTATCACCGGTAACCACCAATACTCCAGCTTTCTGAGCAGTTGCTTTTATTGATTTAACAATTTTTTCCAAATTTTTTATCGAAAACCCTTCTTCAATAATAAAACCGATACTTAAATAAAGTGGCTTTGCTCCTGATACACATAAATCATTTACCGTACCACATACAGAAAGTTTTCCAATATCACCTCCTGGGAAAAAAAGTGGTGATACAACAAATGAGTCAGTGGTAAAAGCAAATTTTGAAAATGAACTATTTAATATAGCACTATCATTTAACTTTTCCAAGTATTCATTATCAAAATAATGAAGAAAAAGATTTTGTATTAACTGATTGGTGAGACTTCCGCCTCCTCCATGAGCTAATCGTATAGTATCTTTATCCAAAACATTCATATTTTTTTTCTGAACTTTTAAAAATTTTATCTAAAAGTAAGAATTCGTCATGCTGAACTTGTTTCAGCATCTCAAAAAACTCCGGGGATATCCAAAAAGTCTTTATTTTGTCAGTCCGAACAGAGTCGAAAACTGATAAAACCAATAAAAATAATATGCCTCGACTTTGCTTGGCCTGACATTTTATATAAAATTAACCTTTTTGGACACTCCTGACATAAAATTAATAATTTTCAAAAGTTCAGTAATCTACCTTATACTTAAAATAGGCAGCACAGGTGCCTTCTGATGAAACCATACATGGTCCTATAGGATTATCCGGCACACAATTTCTGCCAAAATTTTTACATTGGGTCGGGATCTTCTTCCCCTGCAGAATCTGGCCGCAAATACATCCCTCAGCTTCTTTTGTGGCTTCAACGTTCACTTCAAACTGTTTTTCTGCATTCCAGGAAGAATAATCATCTCTTATCTCCAGTCCGCTGTTCGGTATTACACCCAGCCCCCGCCATTCAGCATGGGATGGTTCAAAGACTTCATATATGATTTCTCTAGCCCTGGGATTGCCCTCCGGTTTAACTGCTCTGGTATATTGATTTTCTACTTTCAAATTTTTATTTACTACTTGTTTAATCCCCATTAAAATAGACTGTAAAATATCCAGTGATTCAAATCCTGAAACCACACACCCAATACCATAATCTTCAACCAGGGGATAATAAAATTCAGTTCCGATTACTGTACTTACATGGCCCGGACAAATAAAAATATCAATATTGACATCCCCTTTGCTTAATGATTTCATAGCTTCAGGCATGGTCTTATGAGCAGAAAGTACAAAATAATTTGGTAAATTTTCTGATTTAGCTTGCATTAAGGACGCTGCTACAGTAGGAACAGTTGTTTCAAACCCTACTCCCAAAAAAATCACATTTTTTTCTGCGTTCTCTTTGGCAACATGTAATGCCTCCAGAGTAGAACCAACTACTCTTATATCATTGCCCTTAATGTGTTCTTTTTCCAAATTCGATGAGGATCCGGGTACTTTCATCATATCACCAAAAGTAGCTACAATAATATCTTCTCTTCTGCTTAAAGCAACCGCATAGTCTATATATCGGTTTGGAGTAACACAAACCGGACAACCGGGGCCGGAAATCAATCTGATATATTCAGGTAAAACATCTCGAATCCCAAAACGGGCGATTGACATAGTATGAGTTCCGCATACTTCCATAAAGGTTATTTGCTTATCTCCCGACTCCTGACGAATACTGTTTATGATAGTTCTGGCAGCCTCTTTATTGCGAAACTCATCAATATATTTCAACTATACTGCTCCAATTCTTTAAATAATTCAAGTGTTTCCAGAGCCTCTTTCTCATCTAATTTCTGGATGGCAAAACCGGCATGTACAATGACATAATCCCCTTTACGGACATCTTTTAACAGTTTAAAGCTGACTTCCCGCTCAGTCCCGCCGACCTCAACTATTCCACGATCATTTTTTATTTTCTTGATTTTCATAGGTACTGCAACACACATAGGTAGCCTCTATTCTTTCAATAAATAAATCCGTGATATAAATATAATTATTTAATGTAATAAAATTTTTTTCTTAATCCAAATTTTTCTTTATATTTTTTAATGTAGCTATTCCGGCTACAGCCTGTCCCAAAGCAATACAACCGTCATTGGTGGGTACCTGAGTATGAGTCAATACTTCAAAATTTTCTTTTTCAAGACTTGTCACCAGATTCTCCAAAAGGAACCGATTTAAAAAACAGCCTCCGCTTAAAACTACACAATGTAAATGCGTCTTCTTACGTACTCTTTTAGACACCTCAACAAACAACCTGACCAGACCAGCATGAAATCTCCAGCTGATTCTACTGTTAGAGAAGCCGGATATTTTGTCCTGTAGCACCTGATACATCACTCTGTCCGGAGATATCAAAAATTTATTGTCGTAATTTTTTATTTCAAAATCATAACTGTCCTGGTCATCATCCGGCATTGATTCTACTTCTATCTGCATCTCAAGTTCCATGGCAGCCTGAGCTTCATATCTTGCAAAAGAACGAACTCCTGCTAAAGCAGCAACTGCATCAAAAATCCGTCCCAGGCTGGAAGTCAAGGGAGTATTAATGGATTTCTCTATCATACGCATAACAGTAATAATCTTCTCTTTTCCTATTTCTCTTATTAAAGGAGTACCCTTTAAATGTTCAAAACACTCGTTTATATTTCCGTTAAAGAAATGGTAAAGATATGAAACTGCCATTCTCCATGGTTCTTTAATGGCAGCAGTTCCTCCAGGCATGGGCCTATATTCAAAATGACCAGCTCGTTGATAGTCTTGCGGATCTGCAATTAATATTTCACCCATGAAGTTTCAATTCCATGATAAATTGCATTTCTTAATAAATGAATGAGTGGACTATTTAATTGCTCTAAAATCTTTCGATCTAATTCAACATCAGTCCCTTTT
>JAWODZ010000055.1:0-30866 GCA_046483025.1 bacterium | reverse complement strand
TGACCCAATGCAACATAGACTATTTCGGGGCTCAATACCTTCATTCTCGTTACGGCTGACAAACTGCCCTCCCTATGGCTTCGCACAATTCGTTACCTCCTTATGCGCTTAGTTCGGTTCTGTGCCGGCGGTTAACCGTTACACAGGCTGGATTGTCCAGCTTGTTTATATTAGCTTTGCTTGGCACACTTTTCTTTTATCTTTTATTTATTGTGATTTTACTGTCAACGGTTGTTGGTGTCCCGGCGGAAAGTGAAATGTTCTATTGAATTGATACATTGCTTTTTAAGCCAGAATTTTTTATATTAATAATTAAATAAATATAAAGGAAACTAAATATGGAACGAATTAAATTTATTGACCATAAAGGAAAAGAAATTTTATTAGAGGATTTTTCCGGTTTGAAACCCGGGGAGGAGTTTGATAAAACACTTGAAGAAGCAAAAAAAACAATCCATTCTCAGCCTGCATCTTCTGTACTTGCTCTGTTTGATGCTACTGATGCATATTTTAATTCGGATGTGATGGGTAAAATGAAAATTTTTACTAAATCCAATAATCCCTATATGAAAGCTGTTGCTGTTGTGGGTATTACCGGACTGCTGAAGATTGCTTTGATTACAGTGACAAGGTTTACAGGACGCGATTTTAAATCCTTTAATACCCGTGAAGAAGCGCTGGAATGGCTGGTTACTCAGTAGTGTTTTTTATATAATTTTTCTTTATGAAGTTGTATTACTGAATAAAAATATAAATTACTGTGGATAGATATATAATTATACTAACAAAAAAGGAAAACAAATATGTGCGGAGAACATACTCATCATTGCTGCGGTGAAAACAAATTATGTTCAATAACCTGCTGTCCGTGTGGTCTGGATATCGAAAGCCTCAAACCTCTGGTGAATAATCCCAAATATATCTGCAAAACCTGCGGACATGTAGCTAATAATGCAGATAACCTCTGCCAGCCGGCTGCATTAAACTAAATAGTACAGCGTTTTTATTGATATTAATGTTAATGCCAAACCTTCGGGGACCTTCGGACACCCGGGGGTTGGCTATTTTCACACAGACCCTCCTGTTTGGGAATCCATTCTAAGAAGGAAACTCTGTTTTCTTGTATTAATTTAGTCGGGATACAAAAGCTAAGCTTTTGGTTTTATTTCCGCCCCAAGTACAACTTGGGTCGGAGGCGGGAAGGTTTTATTTAGAGCGTAAGTGGCACAGTATATACAGTCCGGATAATCCCGCATCCCGTCTATCATTTATTGATAAATTCCCACTCATCAACCCATAAACGCATAAACCCATAAACGCATAAACCCTTATACCACATAACCAATACACGTCATTACGGATCTGTCAGTCTTCGATGACCTCAGGCTGACAGAGTAACCATGTTCAGAAGCGCTGCTCCACCACCCGGTCTGCCGTCCGCGGTCTTTTTTTGATTATTGGGATTTGTTTATTGTGATTTTATTTTACGCATAGCATTAAAAAAAAGCCCCCGATACATATCGAGGGCTGTCAGAAGTCATTATACATTATCCATTATTCATTATTCATTGTCTTCTCAAACTCCACCCCCCGGGTGCGGCCGTTTGACACTTTCAGTCCAACAGCTTCCCCTGCATCATTGCGGATAAAGATCAGTTCATTAATGGGATATGTGGAGGTGAAGGTATCTGTCTGTGCCGGAGTCAAAGTTAGATCCTGCAAACGCCGGTTCTTCAGCAACAGGCTGCTGTCTTCAAAAGAAATGTAATAAAAGGTCTCGATTTCTTTACTGAAATATTTACCTGTATATTCCTGAAGTTTTTCCTGGTTCGGTTTCCAGGGTTCTTTCAGCAGGCGTTTGGCCTTGTGATCACCGTTCTGGTGCAGGGTAAGGGATTCCACTTTGTCCTCCTGATTACAATGAAAGGTAACACTCGCCTCTACCACCAGCAGTTTGAATGTAGAATCTGAGGTGGGAACGATTTCAGCTTTTTCCTGACCTGTTGCCTGAGTATAAAAGGTATCATCTTCACGAGTAAAGGTCAAAACGAAACCAGGCACCTCTTCCAGTTCATAGCGACCTGCCAGCTCATCGAAATTTTCCGGATCATAATCAGCAGGATCAAATTCTGATGGTTCTTCTTTTTCAGCTTTTTCCGGTTCCATATGTTCCTCAAAAAAAGCTTCTGCAATCTTATTGGCCATGGTACCGGGAAAAGAAGCATTGTTACTCTGGGTGATAACACCTGCGTCGATTTCCGGGTAAAAGACCTGCATGGAACGGTGGGCTATGTCTGCTCCGCCGTGCTGGATTCGCTTCAGACCGCGGTGTTGATCGATAAACAGGCCAAATCCGTAATCAGTAGTATCTGCACTGGTCAGTACATATCTGGTGGTCATCTGTTTTATGATGTCTTTTCCTCCGTATGTTCCGGTGCGCAGATTATTCATCCATTTTGCCAGATCTCCAACAGTAGAGTAAATTCCTCCGGCGCCCATGGATGAGGCCAGATCCCGTCCAATCTGGTATCCGCCCTCTTTATCCGGCATATACCCCTGAGATCTGTACGGAATGATCTGACGGGGATGTGCTCTGATAACCGTACGAGTCATATTTAGAGGCTTAAATACATGTTCTTCCATCCACTCCGGGAAGGGCTGTTCTGAAACCCGTTTCACCACTGTGGCCAGCAGACTGTATCCAGTGTTATTGTAGTTCCACTCGGCTCCGGGATCATTTTGCAGAGCCGGCTGCTTCTGTATGATCTCTATGATCTCATCCGGATGAATATAATCACCCTCATTCAGGTTGCGGCCATCCAGAGCAATCAGGTTGAGAAACTCCCGGTAGCCGCTGGTATGGGTAAGCAGGTTTCGCAAGGTAACAGTCTTGCCGAAGTCCGGCAGTTCGGGAATATGGGTACGCACATCATCATCCAGAGAGAGTTTGCCCTGTTTGGCAAGCAGACAAACAGCAAAAGCAGTGAACTGCTTGGATGTGGAGCCGATATTGTTTGGTGTTTCTGTAGTAAATGGTATGCCATAGGTGAGATTGGCCATACCATATGCTTTGGAAAAGATGACTTTGCCTTTTTTTACAACTGCAACTGCAGCACCCGGCTTTTCAGTACCGGTGAATAAAATCATGAGCTGATCCACCCGTTTGGAGGGATTTTCAGCTATTGGTTCCAAACCTTTCAGAAGAATGGTATATCGGCCTGCCTCTTCTTTAAAAGATTTGACCTCAATAGTATACACACCTTCAGTCTTTGATTCAAACTGAAAGAATTCCGGTCCCTGAGCTGGTCCGTCAATTGACTGTAGAATCTTTCCTGCCGGATCCTTGACAGTAACTACAACATCCACACTGATCTGGTTGACTTCGCCGTAAACGAACTGATCCGGCTGGAGTGTGAGTGTGTAGGTGTGGTGCTTCCCTGGTGCCAGGGAATCGCTTAATTCTTTCTTAACCTCAATTGGTGTAACTGATGCTGTCAGCTCTTCCTGTGCCAGTGAAACAGAAGCACTGAACATAACAGATGAAAGCAGGCATAAAACAATAAAGTACTTACATACATTTCTGATTTTCATTGTTCCTCCTGTTGTTAATTATTGTAAGAGTTAAAACTTCTGTAATATAGTGAATTTTTTTCACAATTAATATCATCTCATTAATTTTGTGCAAAAAATACTTGATATTTACCTTATAAATAATTAAATAAAAGTTAATTACTTTTGTTGTTCTCCCATGTTCAGTTATACTCAGGGGAAAGTGAATTTTTTTATCTGATATAAGGAGTTGACATACATGAAATCATTCAAAATGTTTCTATTCTGTATAATCATTTTTTTATTGAGTTACCCGCTTTATTCTCATATTTCACACGGAACAGTAAAAGAAGGACTGGTGATGGAAAGCAAAATATTGCAAGAGAGAGTGCGCTATACAATATACCTGCCTTGTGATTATGAAACATCAAACCGGTTCTATCCTGCAGTATATCTGCTTCAAGGCTATACAGATAATGATACGGGCTGGATTCAGTTTGGTGAAGCACATATGCTGACAGATGAAGCTGTTTCCGGGCGCATTATACCTCCAATGATACTGGTCATGCCAGACGCCAGTGTAACCTGGTATATAAATAATTATGATAACTCAGTAAGGTATGAAGGTTTCTTTTTTGAAGAATTCATCCCCTATATAGAATCAACCTACAAGATTCGCTCTGATCCTGAAAAAATAAAAAAAAATTTTCCTTTTAAATAATATTATGGAACAGGACAAATTATATATACCGGATAGAAACGGTATAATACGTACATTACCTGATGAATTGTCTGAAATAAACAGGAAAAGGATCAGCAAGTTTGGCACTTTCATGTTTATGTATGACTATGTACAGAATCACTGGGTTCGTCCTCGCTTACATAAGGCAGATCCAAAAAGACATCAGCAGATCATGCATGAAATGATTGCTCCGGTAAAAAACACACTTGTTCTTGATTTAGCCTGCGGAACAGGGGCTGCCATTCCGTATATTGATAAAAGCAATACATATACTGGAATTGATATATCATACCCCATGCTCAAACAGGCAGCTAAAAAAGCACAATTTAGGGGATTTTCTCAATATAAACTTATTGAGGGTAATGCAGAGCAACTTCTTTTCAAAAATGAAACTTTTACTGTGGTGCTGATAGATACATCTCTTCACATGATACAAAAATATCAGAAATGTATAGCCGAAGCTGCCAGAGTTCTTAAAAAAGACGGCTTTTTGATCTGCAGCTGCCCGACTGTTGGAATCAATAGAGAATTTGATACGTTATGGGAAAAAATTGCTTCCAAACGCCACCTCCACTCATTAAAGGAATCTGATTTTAAGTCAGTATGTTGTGACAACGGATTACAGTATAAACGTATTGGAACAAACGGTGGTGTTCTCTATTTCTATGCATTTAAGCAGCAGTGATCAGGAATCCGCAGGTTTATACCATACTGTTTGGTATTAAAATCATTTAACCTAATATCCTTGACATCTGTTATATAAAAGAAAGGCAGGTAATTATGACCGCGACAAAAATAGTTTGTACTATAGGCCCCGCATCTCAGAGTCCTGATGTATTGCGATGTTTAATAGAGTCCGGTATGAATGTAGCTCGTCTGAATTTTTCTCACGGGGATCAAGCCTTTCACCATCAGGTATTTAACAATATCCGGAAGATTTCTGAAGATTTAGATAAGCCCGTTGCTGTTCTTCAGGATCTGGCCGGTCCTAAAATAAGAATCGGTCCGCTCAAAGAAGACCAAGTTGTCCTTGAGACCGGCAGCACTTTTACTCTTACCGGCAAAGAAGTGCAGGGCAATGCAAAAAGGGTTTCTACTTCCCGGCCGAATCTGGTCCGGGAAGTGAAGCCGGATGACCCCATTCTGCTTGCAGACGGATCCCTGGAACTGAAGGTGCTGGAGACCACGGACAATGATATTATCTGCAGAGTGATTATTGGAGGTGCTCTGACTTCTTACAAAGGAATAAATCTTCCAACCCGTTCTCTTAATGTGCCGCATCTCACTGCTAAAGATCACAGAGATCTAACTTTTGGTCTAAAATTGGGAGTTGATTATATTGCCATGTCTTTTGTGCGCAGTGCAGAGAACATACAGGAGTTACGCCGGGTAATGATAGAAAAAGGTTATATGGTGCCGGTTATTGCCAAAATTGAAAAACATGAAGCACTTTCCACTATAGATGAAATTATGGAAGCTGCAGACGGGATTATGGTGGCCAGAGGAGATCTGGGTGTTGAAATTCCGCTGGAAAAAGTGCCCCTGGTACAGAAGAATTTAATTCTGAAAGCTAACCAGTCAGGGATTCCGGTCATTACTGCCACCCAGATGCTGCGCTCTATGGTTGAGAGTCCGCGGCCCACCAGAGCTGAAGTTACGGATGTTGCTAATGCAGTGCTGGACGGCACAGATGCAGTGATGCTGTCCGAAGAAACTGCAATAGGACAATATCCGGTAAAATCAGTAACTTTTATGAAAAAAATTACTTGTGATGTGGAGGATAATACAAAAACAGACCTCACACCATCCTGGTTTGATAAAGATGCAGTTATGTCAATACCTGAGGCAGTAGGCTATGCAGCCTGTCATCTGGCCAGAAGCTGTGCAGCCAGAGTCATTATCACTTTTACCCGGACTGGGAATACAGCACGTCTGGTAGCTAAATACCGCCCTCAGCAGCTGATACTGGCGCCGACTCCCTCAGCAGAAACTTACCGCCGTCTTTCTCTGATTCGTGGAGTGATTCCTTTGATGACAGAAGACATCAAAGATACTGATACCATGATCAGAAGTGTGTTTAAAAAAGTACTGGCTTCCGGATGGGTGGAAAAGGGAGAAAAGGCAGTTATCACCTCCGGGCCTCCTTCAAGAGCCAGAGGGACAACTAACCTTATTCAGGCTGAGATACTGGATGATGAGTTGTAATACTGTTAAAAATTTTAATGCTCGGGGTGGTCCAAAACAAAAAAAATAACCATAGAATTTAGAGAGTGAAGAATGAGAACACAGAGGATAAAATCTTGTGTATATTTATTTTGTGACCTCTGTGTTTCTCTCTGCGCACTTGTGTTTTTATCATTTTTTTGCTTTTTGGTCAACCCCGTGGATCAGTAACGTTTTAAAGATTAACTTTAAACCCTTGACTCTAAGACCCTAAGACTCAAAAAAATTTAAAAATACTATTGGAGTTCTAATTGTTTATAATTACATTAATAGGATATAGTAAAAAGGGGAATTAAGTTATATTAGACATATGAACAATGAACAGAAAAAAAGAAAAGCTGTGTTTTTCAGTTTTGAAGGAATAGACGGCAGTGGTAAATCTGTCCAGGCCGAAGCTCTGTACAAACAATTAAAAGATCTCGGACATACAACCACCCTGTTCCGGGAACCGGGCGGGACCCATATTTCCGAACAGATACGAGATGTCCTTTTAGACCGAAATAATAACTCTATGACACCTCTTACAGAATTACTGCTGTATGAAGCATCCCGGGCTCAGCTGGTAGCAGAAAAAATACACCCTTTGCTGAACAAAAACGGCGTTATCATTGCTGATCGTTTTTTTGATTCCACTACTGCTTATCAGGGATATGGCAGGTCAATCTCTCTGCAGAAAATTGAATCCCTGAATAGTCTGATATGTAAAAATACCATCCCCGATCGTACCTATATCCTCAATATCTCCTGGGAGGAATCATTAAAACGGCGGAGTAGTATTTCCAGCAGAATAGACAGAATGGAAAACCAAAATCAGGATTTTTTTGAAAAAATTAAAAAGGGATTCTCTGACCTTGCACAACAGCAGCCTCAGAGAATAGTGCTGCTTAACGGAGAACAGCCCCGGAAGAATTTAAAAAAAACTATACTGCAGGACGCTCTGCAGATAATTGAAAACAAGATGTCCAAGCGGGTATAATAAAATGATAAAGAAAGGGAAAAATCATGAATAAAAATATTAAAAAATCGTTTATCAGTCTTTTATTGACTATTGTTTTAATGGCAACCATGCTGATCTGGGCAAACAGCTCTGAAAAAAATATCTATGCTACCATCAGTGAAAACCTTACTCTGCTCGGTAATATCTACAAAGAAATATCAACCAATTATGTAGAAGAAATTGATTCTGAAGATTTTCTTAAGGCCGGAATAAATGGTATGCTGAACACTCTGGATCCCTACACCGACTACATTGAACAAGACAGCAGGCGTCAGCTCAACATTCTCACTAAAGGAAAATACGAAGGTATCGGTCTTCTTCTGAATTACAGAAACAATATTTTAACTGCTGCTGAACCTCCTTTTCTGGGTACTCCTGCTGCCCGGGCAGGTATCAGGGAGGGAGATCAGATCATTAAAGTTGATGGTAAGCCCACCAAAGAATTAGGCTTTCAGGAAAGTGTTCGCCATATCCTGGGACCGGAAGGTACATCAGTAACTTTGATTATAAAAAGAGAAGGGGTAGATAAACTCCTGGAGTTTACTCTTGTCAGGGAAAAAATAACTGTACAGGATGTGCGTTTTTCCGGAATGATTGAAAATAATATTGGCTACATCCAGCTGACCAGATTTTCCCAAAACTCTGCTACAGAAATCTCTCAGGCTATCAGAGAGCTTCAGAATAAAAATCTGGACGGACTGATTCTTGACCTGAGGTCAAATCCGGGAGGAGTATTGCAATCAGCAGTTAATGTATCTGATATTTTTCTGGAAAAAGGGGAAACCATAGTCTCTATCCGCGGCCGCACAGAACAGACAAAGGCAGATTTTCGATCCACTCGTGACCCGGTATATCCCCAAAAACCTCTTATTGTGCTGGTCAATCGAATAAGTGCTTCAGCCTCAGAAATTGTAGCCGGCGCTGTTCAGGATCATGATCGGGGTATTCTGGTAGGTGATACAACCTATGGAAAGGGACTGGTTCAGAGTGTGGTTCCCCTGTCTGCCACCACTGCTCTGAAACTGACTACGGCAAAGTACTATACTCCCAGCGGCCGCTGTATACAACGTAAAAACTATTCTATCTGGGAAGATGGTGATGACAATAATAAGGAATTTTATACTGATAATAAAAGAAAAGTGTATGGCAACGGAGGCATAGCACCGGATATTTATGTTGAACTGCCTACAGCAGAAAGTTATGTGATTGATCTGCGCCGAAAATCCATGTTCTTCAACTTTGCAGTGCACTACGCCAATACAACCTCAATTAAAGATTCCTCCCTGACCATTACTGACAATTTATTAAAGGAATTTAAAAATTACCTAAATGATCAGTCATATAATTTTGAAAATCCATTTGAAAAAAAATTAGAGGAATTAAAAGAATTAGCAGAACAGGAAAAATATGGAGAAAAATTTATTGATGATATCAATACTTTAAGCAGATCATTTAAACAGGTTAACACTGAACTGTTTAACCAGGCCCGCACCAATATTAAAAAAGTACTCAAACAGGAAATAGCATCAAAACATTTTGGCACTCAATATGCAGTGCAGCTGGGGCTGAAAGATGATCCGGTAGTACAAAAAGCATTACAATTAATCAAGAATAAAAATGAATATAAAGACTTATTAAAGTTAAATTAATGATAATCAGTGTCAATAGGAGGAAAAAATTATGGCAAAAAAAATGGTGTTTTTTTTCGGAGGCGGTAAAGCTGATGGAAAAGCAGAAATGAAAAATCTTCTGGGTGGAAAAGGAGCCAATCTGGCAGAGATGTCCAGTCTTGGTATTCCGGTTCCTCCAGGATTTACTATTACGACTGACGTATGTACATATTTCAAGAAACATAATGATACCTATCCTGATTCTCTAAAAAATGAGGTAGAAAAAGCATTGAAAAAAGCAGAAAAGCTTATGGGTCAAAAATTCAATGATCCTGAAGATCCTCTGCTTTTATCTGTCCGTTCCGGGGCAGCTATTTCCATGCCTGGTATGATGGAAACAGTGCTGAACATCGGACTTACAGAAAAAACCCTACCCGGTCTTATCAAAAAAAGCGGGAGTGAGCGTTTTGCCTATGATGCCTACCGCAGACTGATCATGATGTATGCGGATGTGGTAATGGAAAAAGCTTTTGGTATAATTCCTGTGGAAGGAAAATCTATCCGGGCCCAGCTGGAAAAAGAAATGGAAAAAGTAAAAAAAACCAAGGGAGTAACCAAGGACATTGAACTGGAGGCAGAAGACCTTAAAAAACTTACCAACACTTTTAAGAAAAAAATCAAACAGGTTCTCAAAAAAGAGTTTCCGGATGATGCCATGAAACAGATGTGGGGTGCAATCTCCGCAGTGTTCAAATCCTGGGAAGGAAAAAAGGCCAGAGATTACCGGCGCGTTGAGGGTATACCTGATGACCTGGGTACAGCAGTTAATGTACAAGCCATGGTGTTTGGTAATCTTAATGATAAATCCGCTACCGGGGTTGCTTTTACCCGCGATCCTGCAACTGGTGAAAACCGGTTTTATGGAGAATTCTTGGTTAATGCCCAGGGTGAAGATGTGGTGGCCGGAACCCGTACTCCTCAGGCTATTAATGAAATATCAAAAAACGAGTCTTCCAAGCATCTTCCCTCTCTGGAAGAAATGATGCCCAAAGATTACAAAACCCTGGTGAAAATTCGAAATAAACTGGAAAAACATTATAAAGACATGCAGGATATCGAATTTACCATCCAGGATGGCAAACTTTACATGCTACAGACTCGTACCGGAAAAAGAAACGGTGTTGCTGCTATACGTATGGCAGTGGAAATGTGTGATGAAGGGCTGATTAAGGAAAAGCAGGCTGTACTGAGAGTAAAGCCCATACAATTAGATGAACTACTTCATCCCATGATCGACCCTAAAAAAGAAAAAAAATTAACTCCTATAGCTGAAGGGCTGCCAGCCGGACCAGGGGGAGGAGTCGGACAGATCGTATTTACTGCTGATAAAGCTGAAACCGAGGCTAAAAAAGGAGAAAAAGTGGTTCTGGTACGTGAAGAAACCAGTCCCGAAGATGTACACGGTATGAGAAATGCTCGGGCCATCCTTACTGCCAAAGGTGGTATGACCAGTCATGCTGCCCTGGTGGCCAGAGGCTGGGGAAAATGCTGTATCGTTGGTTGTGATGCATTGAATATTAATGTCAGTAAAAAGACCATGACTGTAGATGGAAAAACCTATAAAGAGGGTGATTGGATATCCCTCAACGGAACCAAGGGATTAGTGTATGGTGAAAAACTCGACCTGATACCCAGTGATCCGGATAAAAATAAATTCTACAAGAAACTGATGACCTGGGCAGATAAGTATCGTACTCTGGGTGTAAGAACCAATGCTGATAATCCCAAGGATTCCTCCCAGGCCAGAAATTTTGGTGCTGAGGGAATTGGCCTGTGTCGTACCGAACATATGTTTTTTGGTCCGGAAAGAATCACCCCTATGAGAGAAATGATACTTGCAGATGATCAAAAGGGCCGTGAGAAAGCCCTGGGTAAACTGCTTCCTCTGCAGAGAAAAGATTTTACTGGTATATTTAAAGCTATGGACGGATTACCGGTAACAATCAGGACACTTGATCCCCCTCTGCATGAATTTCTGCCTAAGGATAAAGAATCTCAGAAAGAAATGGCCGAGAACCTGGGAGTATCCATAAACAAAATCAAAGAGAAGGTACAAAGTCTGCTGGAGGTGAATCCCATGCTGGGTCATCGCGGCTGCCGGCTTGGGATTACCTATCCGGAAATAACCAAAATGCAGGCACAGGCAATTATGGAAGCTGCCTGTAAGTTGGCTAAAAAAGGCGTTAGGGTATACCCGGAAATTATGATCCCCCTGATCGGAACCGTAGAAGAGCTTGAGAACCAGAAGCAATTGGTTAAAAAAGCCGTAGAAGAGGTTATAGAAAAGACCGGTGCTAAAGTGAAATATCTTATCGGAACCATGATTGAAATTCCCAGGGCAGCTCTTACTGCTGATAAGGTTGCAGAACAGGCTGAGTTTTTCTCATTTGGAACCAATGACCTGACCCAGATGACATTTGGATACAGCCGGGATGATGCCGGATTTTTTCTACAAGAATATATTGATAAAAAAATTTTGGTGAAGGATCCTTTTCAGAGTATAGATCAGCAAGGAGTTGGTCAGCTGGTTGATATGGGCATTAAAAAGGGACGAGCAACCAATCCGGATTTGAAAATCGGTATCTGCGGAGAACATGGTGGTGAACCGGATTCCATTGATTTCTGCCACCGGGTGAAAATGAATTATGTGAGCTGTTCTCCGTTCAGGGTACCCATAGCTCGCTTGGCAGCTGCTCATGCTGCCCTGAATAACTGATGTTGTACTCGGGGGTCGTATAAAAACAGACCGTGAATCCGGTGTAATCGGAGAAGTTTCAGTCTATTTGTTAACTCCCAAAACATTAAAATCCTGGCAGAGATTTGTTTACTCTGCCAGGTATTTTTTTTTAAAATTTAACATCTTGTTATTGTTCGGTTTTTTTATTTAATTTTTTATTAAAAAATTTTTTCTCTGTTGTTTTTGCTTGACATTAAATCTGAATTTGCTATATTTATTTTGCTGTGAGAGTAAATATAGTTCTGTGGATAAATTGTGGATAACCTTGGTTTTCTTCTTTTTCCTTTGCTTTGTACTTGATATTTCTCAGGATATTGAATAATGATGATTTAATTATCATTTTACTTATGGTTGTTTTTTTTCTACTTAAAAATAATATATATGGATTTTTTTATTTTTTTTTTAAGGAGTGTGTATTATGAACCAGAATGTGGATAACCCCCTCTTAAATGTGGAAAACTCTCGTCACCATATGGTCTGGAACCAATGTCTCGGTATATTAAAAAAATATGTTAATCCACAAAGTTTTCAAACCTGGTTTCTTCCTATCCGGCCTGTAAAAATAGAAAACAATGTTCTCACTGTTGAGGTTCCCAGTCAGTTCTTTTATGAATGGCTGGAGGAACATTATCCCACCATAATCCGTAAAGCTCTGGCAGAAATTTTAGGAGAAAAAGCTGTTCCTGAATATATCATCCGTCAGGAACCCGTTCCCAAAACACAACCAACCATAAAACCTTCTGCTGCTCCTCAAAAATCTGAGGATACCTTTCTTAACTATAGGTATACATTTGAAACCTTTGTGGAAGGAAACAGTAATCAATTTGCCAAAGCTGCAGCCTTAGCGGTTGGAGAAGCTCCCGGGGCTACTTCTTTTAATCCTCTGGTGGTTTACGGAGGTGTGGGGCTGGGGAAAACACACCTTATCCAGGCAATTGGTAATCACACTCGAAAAAACCAGCCGGCCCTGCAGATAAAATATGTATCCAGTGAAAAATTCACTATTGATTTTATAAATTCCATACAAAACAATAAAACAAATCAATTCAGCCAGTTTTACCGGAATACTGACCTTCTTTTGGTTGATGATATCCAATTCTTTATGAGCAAAGAACGCACCCAGGAAGAATTCTTTCATACGTTTAATTCTCTTCATCAAAAAGGAAAACAAATTGTTCTTACCTCAGACAGGCCCCCAAAAGAATTAAGTGATCTGGAAGAAAGGCTTTTGTCACGGTTTCAGTGGGGGCTCATTGCAGATGTTAAACCTCCGGATCTGGAAACTCGGATTGCTATTCTTCAACAAAAAGCAGAACTTAATGGCATTGATCTTTCCATGGATATTATTGAATATATTGCTTCCAACATTATGTATAATATCCGGGAATTGGAAGGCTCCCTGGTAAAGCTGTTGGCTTTTTCCTCATTACGGGGGGTAGATATAAACCTTGAAATAGCTAAACAGGTCTTGAAAGATATTGTAGTGCAAAAAAAGAAAAACATATCTATTGAAGATATCCAAAGATCCGTGTGCAGATTCTATAATATTCCTGATGATTTACTAAGAGGGAAAAGCCGAAAAAAAGAAATTGCTTTTGCCCGGCAGGTAGCTATGTATCTCTCTAAAGAACTAACCAATTGTTCCTTGAAAAGTATCGGTCTTCATTTTGGGGGCAGGGATCATACCACAGTTATTCATGCCATACGAACTATCAAAGAAAGGTTAAAAAATAAAGAAACAGATGGAAAACTCTGTGAAACTATAGATAATTTAAAAAGAAATATTGAAACTGCTTCTTTATAATATGTGGATTGCTTGTTTTTTTTTGTGTGGTTGGTGTGGATTACTACACTTTTTTTCCTGTTTTACGGATTCCGTTGCTTTTTAAACGTATTATCCACAATTCATTCTATAGCTGTCCACACCTTTTTCACAAAATTTAACTGTTTTATACTATGTATAATTTTTTTTATTATAATCTGTTATGGTTACTGATTCTGAAATTATCCACTTATCCACAGTCATTACTACAATAAATAGTTTGTTAAATATAATAATATTTCTTATTTTATAGTTAGTAAAATAAACTTTGTTTAGGGAGGTAAATGATGAAATTCTCAATTCTTCAAAAAGAACTGCTTAATTCTCTTCAAAAAATATCTTCCGTTGTACCAGTACGTTCAGCTACCCCGATAGCAGAAAATATTTTATTTACAGTTGAGGAGAATAAACTGCAAATCACCGGAACAGATATAGAAGTGTCTATACGTACAGAGATTCCTCTTAATGATTCTGTTATGCCTGGGTCAGTAGCCTTACCTGGTAAAATCATTACAGAAATGATTCGTTCTTTGCCTGATATTCCCATTAATTTTGAAGCCAATGAAAATAATAAAGTAACCATAACCACAGAAAAAGGTGTGTATAGTATATCAGGGATATCCAAAGAAAACTATCCGGAATTACCCTCTCTTTCTGATGAGAATAGTATATCTATTCCCAGTAATAAATTGAAACGGATGTTAACAAAAACAATATTTGCGGTTTCGTCTGAGGAATTACGCCCGGCTTTGATGGGAGTATATTTCCAGATAATGAAAGATGAATTGAGAATGGTAGCCACAGATGGTCATAGATTATCAAAGATAGTTGATACTAATTTCGGGTACGACAAAGATCCGGTAATGATGATCATACCCCCCAAGGCTGTTCAGATCGCTATTAAGAATTTTAGTGAAGAGGGAGTAACTAAAATTAAGTTCAGCAACGAAGCACTCAGTTTTACTTTTGATAGCACAGTACTGTATACACGTCTGGTAGAAGGAGAATACCCGGATTATGAAAAAGTGATTCCCAGAGACAATGAAGATAAAATGACAGCAAATAAAGATTTGATGATAGCCGCGACCAAAAGAGTATCAATTTTTTCCAGCGCCCTGACTCATCAGATACGTTACAGCTTAAGTGGGAAGACGCTAAAAATACAGTCAGAAGATGTTGATATAGGAGGCGAAGCACAGGAAGAGCTGGCTATTGAATATTCAGGAGAAGACATGGATATAGGATATAATGCAGAATATATACTTGATATACTAAAGCACATAGATGATGATAAAGTATTATTCCATCTTAATAGTCCGGTAAAAGCATCTCTGATAACACCTACAGAACAAAAAGAAAACGAATCTTTTGTAATGTTAATAATGCCTATAAAATTATCTTCATAAAAATGAAGACTATAGGTACTATACTCCTTAATTATTTCAAAGATATAGGAATAGAAAAGCCTATACAGAGATATCAGGCGCTTGATATCTGGGCCGAAGTGGTAGGAGATAAGCTTTCAGAGGTAACCAAACCTCAGCGAATAACAGATGATAAAATAATTGTAAAGGTAAAAAATGATACCTGGAGGTATGAGATAGGGTTTCATAAAAGAGAAATTATACATAAGATTAATACCAGACTGGGGAATGAAGTAATCAAAGATATTATTTTTATCTAATTAAGGTAGGTAAGAAATTATGGCGAAAAAACAATCCAAAGACAACTATGATGCTAAAACAATTGTAATATTAAAAGGTCTGGAAGGAGTACGCAAACGACCAGCAATGTATATTGGCGACACCTCCACCAGAGGACTCCATCATGTTGTTTATGAGGTGCTTGATAACAGTGTTGATGAATGCCTGGCTGGATATTGTACAAAAATTGATATTACCATACACAAGGAAGGAAGCATTACCGTATTAGATAACGGACGGGGAATACCAGTAGATATACACCCCATTGAAAAGAGACCTGGTCTGGAAGTGGTGATGACCATGCTGCATGCAGGAGGAAAATTCGACAATCAAACCTATAAGGTTTCCGGAGGACTGCACGGGGTAGGCGTGTCAGTAACCAATGCTTTGTCAGAGTGGTGTAGGGTCAGGGTATATAAAAACGGCAGGGTATATGAGCAAGAATACGAAAGAGGATTACCTAAGGGTGAAATGAAAGAAACCGGCAAAGTTAAATCAAAATCAGGCACAGAAACAAGTTTTAAGCCAGATCCTAAGATTTTCAAGCAGACTGAATTTAAATTTGATGTCCTGGGGCAACGGTTAATGGAGATAGCTTTTTTAAATAAAGGACTGAAAATTACCTTAAAAGATGAAAGGACAGGCAAGGAAAAAATCTATCAGGCAAAAGGCGGATTAAAAGAGTTTGTAAGATATCTAGATACCAGCAGGCATCCACTGTTCAAAAAACCCATAATGATTGAAAAAGAAAAGGATAACGTTGTAGTTGAAGTTGCCCTCCAATACAATGATTCCTATCAGGAAAACCTGTTTAGTTTTGTGAACAACATCCCCACAACGGAAGGGGGAACTCATGAATCCGGTTTTAAAACTGCTCTTACCAGAACCTTAAACTACTATGCCCAGAAAAACAATATTACAAAGAATGATTTCTCCCTGACCGGAGCAGATGTACGTGAAGGACTAACCGGAGTGGTAAGTGTAAAAGTACCGGAACCCCAGTTTGAAGGGCAGACAAAAACAAAACTTGGTAATAATGAAGTACAGTGGATAGTAAATTCCATTGTAGGAGAGGGAATTAGTGAGTATCTGGAAGAGAATCCGGCCAATGCAAAAAAAATAGTAAAGAAAGGAATTGATGCTGCAAAATCCAGGGAAGCAGCACGAAAAGCCAAAGAACTAACCCGGAGAAAATCAGCTCTTGGATCTACTCATCTTCCGGGTAAACTGGCAGACTGTTCAATAACCGAGCCAGAGCACTGCGAAATTTATATTGTTGAGGGAGATTCTGCCGGAGGTTCAGCAAAGATGGGAAGGGACAGACAGTTTCAGGCAATACTCCCCCTGAGGGGAAAAATTTTAAATGTTGAAAAGGCCAGTCTGGAAAAGATACTCCGAAACAATGAAATACAGGCCATGATTACAGCACTGGGTACAGGTATCGGGACCGAAGAATTCGATATTACAAAGCTACGCTATGGAAAGATAATTATAATGACCGACGCTGATGTGGACGGGTCTCATATTAGAACACTACTGCTTACTTTTTTCTTCCGGTATATGAGAGAGTTACTGGAACAGGGAAATATATTTATTGCCCAGCCACCACTGTATAAAATATCAAAAGGAAGCAAAATACACTATGCATATACTGAAGGGGAAAGAAAAAGGATTATAAAGAATTTAGGAGAAAAAGGAATAAAACTGCAGCGATACAAAGGGCTTGGAGAAATGAATCCCAATCAGTTGTGGAAAACAACTATGGACCCGGAAACCAGAACTGTTTTAAAGGTAACCATTGATGATGCAGTAGAAGCAGATCATATTTTTTCGGTATTGATGGGAGATAATGTGGAACCCAGGCGTGAGTTTATTCAGGAAAATGCGGAAACTGTGCAGAACTTAGATATCTAATCTATCGGATACCCCGGGAAAATTTCAGACCAAACAGGAAGAAGATAATATGGTAAAGAAAAACGAAAAAATTGTAAAGTTATATCTTGAAGATGAGATGAAGAGTGCCTATATAGATTATTCCATGTCTGTAATTGTTTCACGAGCACTCCCAGATGTAAGGGATGGATTAAAACCAGTGCATAGAAGAATACTCTATGGAATGTATGATTTAGGCCTTCATCCTAACAGCGCCTATAAAAAATCAGCCAGAATAGTTGGTGATGTACTGGGTAAATATCATCCTCATGGTGATCTGTCAGTATATGATGCCATGGTTCGGATGGCCCAGGGGTTCTCATATAGATATCCGATAGTTGACGGACAGGGTAATTTTGGTTCTATAGACGGAGATTCTCCTGCGGCCATGAGGTATACCGAAGCACGACTAACTTCTATTGCAGAAGATATTATCAAGGATCTTCAAAAGAACACCGTTGATTTCATGCCTAATTTTGATGAAACCCTGAAAGAACCCATAGTCATGCCGTCTGTTTTTCCCAATCTTCTGGTAAACGGAGCTTCAGGTATTGCCGTTGGTATGGCCACCAATATCCCGCCTCATAATTTGGCAGAAGTTATAGATGCTTTAATCGCTCTTATCAACAGACCGGATATAAAACTGGAGACATTGTTAAAATATATTCCTGGTCCGGATTTCCCTACAGGTGGTATCATTTATGGAAATGAGGGGATATGTGAAGCCTATAGAACAGGCAGGGGAAAAATTACCGTAAGAGCAAGTGTATCTTTGGAAAAAGGCAAGGGAAATAAGGAATCTATAATAATATCAGAAATACCCTATATGGTTAATAAAGCCAAGTTAGTTGCTTCCATAGCACAGCTGGTAAAAGACAAGAAAATCGAAGGGATAACAGATCTGCGGGATGAATCGGACAGGGACGGGATGAGAATTGTTATTGAACTTAAACGGGACAGCCAACCACAGGTAATATTAAATCGTCTTTATAAACATACTCAAATGCAAACCACTTTTGGTATTATAATGCTGTCCCTGGTAGATGGTAAACCATTGGTATTAACCTTAAGGGATACATTACAAAAGTTTATTGAACACCGCCATGAAGTAATACTGCGCAGAACCAAATACGAACTTGATAAAGCAGAAAGGCGAGCTCATATTCTGGAAGGATTGAAAATAGCTCTGGACAATATTGATGCGATTGTTCAATTGATTAAAAAGTCCAGAAATCCCGAGACAGCTAAAAATGGTTTAATGCGTAATTTTGGTCTTTCTGAAATCCAGGCAAAAGCAATTCTGGACATGAGGCTTCAGCGGTTGACCGGTCTGGAGAGAAAAAAGATCGAAGAGGAATATCTGGCACTATTGAAAGAGATAGAAAGATTAAAGAGCATTCTTTCCAGCAGAGATAAACAGATGATGGTTATCAAGGATGAATTAAAAGAAGTGAAAGAGAAATATCAGGATGAGAGGAGAACTGAAATTGTTACCACCACGGAGGAATTTTCCCTGGAAGATATGATTGCTGAAGAGGATATGGTGATAACAGTCTCTTTATCAGGATATATTAAGCGTTTTCCGGTTTCAGGATATAGGCGTCAGAGAAGAGGAGGAAAAGGAGTGATTGGCACCGGAACCAAAGATGAGGATCCGGTAAAGCACTTTTTTATTTCATCCACCCACCATTATATTTTATTTTTTACTGATAAAGGTAAATGTTACTGGTTAAAAGTACATGAAATACCCAAGGCGGGACGTGCTTCCCGGGGCAGATCAATAGTCAATCTTTTATCAGTAGAGAAGAAGGAGAGGATAAAAGCAGTAGTACCGGTCAAAACCTTTGATGACCAGCAATTTTTATTCATGGCAACCAGGCAGGGATTAGTGAAAAAGACTAATCTTGATGCTTTCAGTCATCCCAGAAAGGGAGGAATCAATGCGATAAATATTAGGGAAGGGGATGAGTTAATAGAAGCATGTATTACCAGCGGTACTTATGATATTGTACTGGGTACCAGACAGGGAATGGCAATCAGATTTAATGAGACGGAAGTAAGATCCATGGGAAGAACTGCATCAGGGGTACGGGGGATTCGCTTGAGAGAGAAGGATTTTGTGATTGGTATGGTAGTTATAAAAAAAGAGTGTTCTCTGCTGGTTATTACTGAAAAAGGATTTGGAAAGAGATCTAAAATATCTGATTACCGGGTTTCCAAACACAGGGGAGGCAAGGGAATTATCACCCTTAATTCCACCCCCAGAGTGGGAAAACTGGTTTCAATTATGGACGTTCAGGATACAGATGATATTCTCATGATTACCACTAAAGGAAAGATTATCAGACAGAGTGTTAACAATATTCGAATAGTAGGAAGAAACACACAAGGAGTAAGACTTATTCGTTTAGGTGAGGAAGATAAGGTTGCAGGGGTTGCCAGAACAGTCCGGGAAGAAGATCAGGATAATAATGATAATACAGCAGAAAACAATGATCAATAAATATTACAAATAAACAAAAACACATATGTCATACAAAGGATCTAACATCATTGATCACACCGCAGATATTGGAATAAAGGTGTGGGCAGAACAATTAACGGATCTTTTTACAGAAGCGGCTCAGGTAATGGTTTCTATTATAATTGATAGAGAAACTGTTAAAATAAAAGAAAACAGCAGCATTACATTAGAAGCTGAGAGTCTTGAGGAGCTGTTTTTACAATGGTTAAAAGAGGTATTATATGTAATGGAGAAGGATGAAATGATATTTTCAGAGTTTCATATTGAAAACGACAATTTTTCCTATTGTGATGATTTTAAATACTTTATACAAGCCACATTAGAAGGAGAGAAATTAAATCCAAAAAGGCATAGTATTTGCACAGAAATCAAGGCAGTAACACGACATAATTTCTTTCTAAAAAAGGAAGATAATTTATGGAAAACATTTGTCCTTTTTGACATATAAAGGAGTTTTCAATGTGGGAAGATCAAATAGCAGAATTAGTTGCCAGCTTAAAGAAAAAGTTAATCAACAACCAGGAACAAATAAAATATAGGAAAATTGTTGAAGATAATACCCTTCCAAAATATATAAAAAATTTATTTAAGATTAAGGTTAAAAGCTTTTATCAGCAGGAATCCCCCCTGGAGTTTAAATCAACAACACATTTCAAATTAAATTCTGATGATATTAAAGAATACAGAGATAAGCTTGTTAACGTTTTTTGGGAAGGTGCTATTTTTACCAGAGAAGACATAGAAGAAATTTTAAAAGAAGCTCTGGTGTTACGGCTTAACTATCTGGTCAAGCCAATAGATACCATACGCAGATTGCTTTTTGAGGATAAGGATAATATTTCCCTTGAAAATATGGACCAGATATTAACTTCGTTTAAAACTATACTCCCTTATGCTGAAATCATTATAAAAGAATGCAGCAGTCAGGGAAAGTCATTGATAGATAAAAATATTTTCAGTAATATTGCTACAGAGCAGCTACAGAATATTTTTCAGGAGGATGTTGTAACCAAAGTACTGAAAGATTTTTCAAAATTAGCTGATTTTCTTTCTGAAGTAAAGGGAACAGAAATTAAAGCCATAGAGGGAAAGACTCTACAGAAATTCTTTGCAGACAGAAACTTGTGGGGGTTTAGAAGAGCACTGGAGATAGAAATGAAGATAAACGGAGAAGTGTTCACTGCTCAGAATCTGGAAGTTATCATGAAACGGTATATGGAATTAAAAAGTGATTTTGAGGGAACAGGAGAATTGGAAAATCTGGATAAAGGACAAGAATTAAAGGATACAGAAAACATTGAAGAAAAAGTAATTGAAAAGCAGGAGGAACAGAACCTTACTGCTGAACAACAAACCCTGGAAGAGGTGATAGAGGAGGAAAGGACTTCGGAATCACTTGATTGGGAATTAGAAGAATCCGCAGATGAAGATGAAGAGCAGGAGGAAGAAAAGATAGAACCAGAGAAAAAATCCAAAAAGGAGAAGAAAAAGAACAAGCATATGCGTATAATCCGCCGGGATGAAGACAGCGAGAGAAAAGAAATCCAGGAACAAGAACAAGAGGAAATGGAAGAAAATACGTACCTGGATTTAGGGTTAAAAGATTTAATTGATTCAAAAATGGAGAAGGGATTTATAAAAAAACTTTTTGACAACAATGCCAAGGCATATGAAAATGTTATAAACAAGCTGAATAAAACTGATAGCTGGCGGGAAGCAAAAGTTTTAATAGACAATGAATTATTTAAACGAGATGTTGATCCGTTTTCCAGAGAAGCAATAAAGCTGGTTGATATGGTGTATGGAATTTTTTATCCAGAAGAAGGTGTAGGAGGAAAATAAAGTGATCAGAAAATATATTGCAGCAAGTGTATGTTTATTATGTATTATTTTAAGTACCGGGGCTATGGAAAAAGACGATAAAAAGGGAATAGTAACGTATACGGACGGAACAGTCAAAAAAAGGAATATAGAAGTAGATGTATGGAAGGATGCCCCTATTAATACTGATGTTCTTTCCGGAGATAAGGTGAGAACCTATGAAAAATCCAGAGCAGAGATAGATTTAGCCAGTCTTGACGTTATACGGCTTGCCCCTAAAACAATTATCGATGTTCTAAGACTTTATGAAGAAACTAAAGAGAAAAAAGCCCAGACCAAGATAAAACTCAACACCGGAGAGGTGTGGGCATCTGTACATGATGTGGAAATGGATACAGAGTTTGATATTTCTGCACCAGTTGGAGCAGCTGCCATTACCGGTACAGTCCTGAGATTAAAGGTTGATGAGGACTCAACTGCTCAGCTTAAAGTATATAAAGGGGAAGTTAAAATAACCACGGTACCAGAAAAGACCGATATAAAAGCAAAAAAAATTCAGCCACTCAAAAAACCGCATCAGGTGGAAGGACCAACAGAGGTAGCACCACCAAAAGAGGTTAGTTTGGAAGAATGGGTGTATATAGTGAAATCCATGCAACAGATTACTTTTGATAAAAAAGGAAAAATTTTAAGTATAGGGAATTTTAGTTCAGAAGATAAAGGGGAAAAGAGTTCCTGGGTTAAGTGGAATTTCAAACGGGATAGTTTACGGACACAGCGGTTGTAGAAACATCAAAAAAAGACGCTTTTTGTGTGGGGGCAGGTTTGTTAAAGTAAAACCTGCCCTTTTTTTATGTTGAGTTTCGGAAAAAATTATTCATCAGGGGGCAATTAAGCAGGGTATCCAGTACATTATTTCAATAGAATTTGCTTACTTTTACTACTTTCTATGGTGTAGTATTCCAGATAAAGATTTTTTTCAATATAATTAAACAGAAACGGACCAAAGATAGTTTCCCCACTTGTTTGTTCGATTGCGTGATTCATAATTTCAGCCAGATAAGTATTGAATATAAGATGTTCGGTCTGGTGACGGGGTGAAGGATCAGAAGACATACGGATTATTATCAGCCACTGGTTATCAGGTGAGGTATCAATAATTTGCAAGACACTTGCAGGGTCATCATATAATTCTATTCCTTGGCTTTGAGCGGAGTTTATCAGGATCGTATTTTCTTTATCATTGACATAAACACTGTCAATGGTATGATATTTTTCTTCCAGCTGGTTATGAATAAACACATCCTCAAAAAATATTTCTGATATACAGGTGTCATCCCATTTGCTTCCCCTGTATACGTCCAGAAATTCAAGCTTGACAATAACTGCTGTGTCAGCCGCAGGAACAGTATAATCCTTTGCATAGGTAGTAAGTGTTTCTTTTGTGAACCTGTCAATTTCATCCCAGGACAGAGGAACTGTAAAGGACTGAACAGCACAGGTATCGGATAGATTAATGGTATACTCCCGGGGATAGGGAAGGGATTTATATGCAATGGCAATTTCACTGACATATCCTTCCGGGTTCACCCCTGCATATAATGAAAGTTTTAAACTCCGGGCGCGATTATTTTTTTTGAACAGGGCCTTACTTTTTGCATAGCCGTTCATAATATTCAGTCTGGTTTTTCCTTCAGGTAAAAGGAAAAAAACAGCTTCCTGAATACCGTCCCCTTCTTTACCTTCCACCCAGGCAGTGGAAAAATCATGGTCGAATAAATTGGCTGCTCCGTATGTGCCTTTAAGAACATTGTTTGCAGATTGTAAGGCAGAGGAGGCATTAAGCCCTATGTGGTCTTTGGTTTCCAGTAAGGTGATCTCAGTCCATTTTGCCTTATCGTCAGCGAAAACAGCTCCGGTATACAAGGAGCAACACAGGATGAGATATATACTGTATTTAATCAGTTTTTTCATATTATTCTCTCCATTTTATACCCAGGATGAATATCCAGGGCAATCGGGTTCTTGGATTTGGTATTGATACCAGTTAGTTAAAAAGGGTAAGCGCTTATAGGTAACGACAGTAAAAAGATATGTTCCACCAGGTATGTATATACGCTTATAATTAGACATTATTTCTATTCCTTAATTCATTCCTTAATTGGTGGGCCGTTGGTCCACCCTACTAAACTACTAAACTAAACTTTTTTTTCTCTGTACAAGATGATTTAGTTTTTGAATTTGAAGACTACAATTTCCAAAAATTCGCTTTATGTCATTAAGAAAAAATTATCAATCAGAACACTTCTTAATGATGCTCGAGTAATATTCATTATAACATTTCGAATTTAAAATTTATCAAATTATCTTTGATTGAATTTGTTAATTTTTGCTTACATGCAATACAGAGAATAAATTTCGCACAACTGAACCGCAGCAGCCGTCTACGATCTTTTGGTTATCCCTTTGCCAATGCAAATTTAGGGGACAACTGTCGTCGAACCAATCAGGTTTGCACCAAGTGAAGTATCCCATATATCGTAATTCGCAAACCGTAAACAGCGCCTGTCAGTGCTGGTCTCTTTCGGATCATTGATCTTCAGGTACATATCATAGTCACCGGGAGGCACCTCACCGAATACGTCCATATGAATTGAGAAGTTCAAATCACGCCACGCATCAGTATTGTCCGCCCTGCTGTCCAGAGCAGGCCGCCAATCCCGTGCGTCAAGGTCCGTGAGCACTGTGTACGTGTTACACCCATCTTTGGATTTCAGAATCAGCGACACATTTTTCCTGTTTACTATATGACCAAAACCGACGTTCTGGATCTTCCCTTCAAACCTCAGAATGCCGTTCTGCTGTACCCATTCACTTGCATTCGCCTCCCGCAGCACCAGCCGGTAGCCCAGTCTGTCACGTATATATTCCATTCCGTTTCTGCCGTCATATACCGGGTCAAAGATTGCCGTGCGGGTCACACTGTCGTGCGGAGGCGTAAACGGTTCGGTGACATTTTCTTCAGTATAGACAAAATCACCCCAGAGTCTATACGTCCGGCGGCTGTAACTGGTATTCAGATGCGTTGTTTGAGCATACGCGGCTTCATACAGAACATTCGGAAATCTGGGATAGATATTATCCTCGGGACCGGCCCCAACTGTTTCACCACCATAGAAGTTATTTTGATTTCTCATCCAGGTCAAGGCAGCGTTGCGGTCAAATTCGCCTCCGATTAATCTATACCCTTCGGAAAGCGAGCCGTTGTCACTGTAATCGTTGCCCCTCGAACCTGCAGAATAACTGTCGTTGAACATGCCGAAACGCTGCGCCGGTGTTCCGCGTTCCGGAGCAGGCATTAAATTACTGAAGCTGTAATTGGTACCGTACTCAACGTTATGCCATGCCATGACCCCGCCCGCATGCACTAAAATTGACCGCGACTCGGGAACATAGTCCAGCAGCGCTTTTAGCAGCCAGTGATACCCCTCCGCGGTTCTGGCATATGATGACGAGTGCATTTCGCCCCACGGGCCGAAGATACCCCCTTTAACAGCCATGATGCAGTCTTCGAATTCACTGAAAATACTTCTTAGCTGCCAAAGATGATATTGTACCCAGTTTTTGTCCTCATGGCCGGGTATGCCGCACAGATCAGATTCATTGACGACGCCCGTTTCATACCAAACCCGGCCTTTCGGCGCCCCCGGTTCGCAGTCATGAATGAATTGATTATATCCTCCGCGATTATTATACGTATAGCCCCGTCCGTCATAACTGAATTTCACAACGGCGACAGCTTTGCTGTCTCTTACTTCCTGAAGCGCTGCCCGCACATATTCAATGGCAGCGGGTGTTAACGGCCGGGTTGTGCCATAATCCGGCGGACTGTCACTTTCATCACTCCAGGGCCCTATGGGCAGTCCGTTGATAGGGGCATTCGACGAAAAGTGTTTCAGGTCAAATGACATATAAATGATGCGGGCATTAACAAAGACCGTGGTACCGGTAATAACGGCTCCCAGGTCGGGAAACTCCGGAGTTCCGCCGTCCACCGGCACTACATACCGATGGGGTCTGTAAAAGCCTCTGTCGGGATTCGGAATATCAACAGGATTCTCTGTATAGTTAAGATCCTGTAACACAAGCGGGGCTGCTTCTCTCTCATCCGCTCCATTCGGTGAAGTGTCGTTTCCGGGAGCCATCCCCGCATATGCGGTATCCAGCAAACCTCTCAACACCAGGCCGGCGATTACCATGATTACATTCACTCTCAATACTTTTTTCATAACCTAACCTCCGTTTTATTTAGATAGAGAACTATTAAGGAAAAAAATCTCTAAACATGTAACGTGATTTTCACAGGTCAAACCGCAAACCGTTATTTCAAAAAACAAGTGATTCCAGAAAACTTCAAGATTAGAATAAATGGAACGCGGTTCGATCCTTGTGCAAAATTTGGTTAACCCGCTTTAACCAAAAACAGCCACTGGAACCTTACGTTCTTTGGTTAAATTTGACTTGTGAAGTTTAATCCTCTCAATTTCATGTAAAGTATCAGCAGTTAAATAACTTTCCCCACAATGTGGGCAAGCTATTACTGGCACGTTTTCTATTATTAAAATATCTTTCCCTTTACCATAACTTCTGGTAACGTGACGAATACGTGCCCCATCATGTCCACAAATATCACATATCATAATTATACCTTATAGATTTTGTATACAGTAATTATTACCAATTTTCCTGTTATACTTAGTTTTGTAATTAATCCTATCTTATGACCGGAAATAGATTCCCCTGTTATGGTGTATTTAAACTCTCCAGTTTCAGTACCCTTGTATTTTTTGTAATTTCTGACCATACTTTCGGAAAAACATTTATCAATTCAATTGTCTTTAAAACTTCATCAAAGAATTCATCTCCAAGCCCTGGAGATTCAAGATTATAATATTTTACAGCGTCATCTAGTTCAATTGTCGCAGGCTCAATAAATTCAACATTCATTTATTTATACCGTTTTACAATATCATCTAAAGGTACAGTATCTACTTTTCCTTCTTTTAATGCCTGATATCTTTTTTCTGATTCTTCAGCCCATATTTTCTCAATTTCTTTATCAGGTATATCAAGACTTTGTGTTAATTTTTCAATTAACCGAAGTCTTTCGGCAGGCCTTAATTGTAATGCCTCTTTTAATATTGTTTTTGTATTCATTTATATACTCCCTAAAAAGGATTAATTAATTATTATCAATTAACAACTATCTGCAATATACAAAAGCAGTTTCTATTACGCAATAAGTAATAATTTAGTTTTATCCAGTTTAATTTAAATATCTATTATTTTCAACATTCAGAGTTAGTAGTTAGCAGGGTGGGCCAACGGCCCACCATTATCTATTCACCAACTGTATTTAATATAAATTTTTGATCTAAGGAAGCATCACCCCAATTACTGGATTGAAATGAATATAATCAAAATGTCTGTTATAATCTCGTTGATCACGAATAGTATGTTCCCAGAATCTTCGTTGCCAAACAGGTGCTTCTCGTTTTATTCCTCTTGATTGAGTAGAATTGGTATGAGTTATGATGGATCTATCTATGTTTTTTGAAAAACCTTCCTTGATCTTTTGCCACCTGATTGAATAGTTCGCATCCTTATCAGGTAAACGCCACATACAATGCAAATGATCTGGCAATAAACATAAAGCTATCAAAGAAAATGGATATTTTTTATTTACCGTTTGCCATGAAGCTCGTAAGATTTTTCTGACATTTTTATGGGTTAAAAAGGGTAAGCGCTTATAGGTAACGACAGTAAAAAGATATGTTCCACCAGGTATGTATATACGCTTATAATTAGACATTATTTCTATTCCTTAATTCATTCCTTAATTGGTGGGCCGTTGGCCCACCCTACTAAACTCAATGCTTTCTTTATAACGTAACCTCCGGTTTAATAGTAGATTCAAAGTGTCACCGACAAACTCCGTAACGTCAATATTCTGCGGTACAAAATTGTCCTGAGGGTTTACAACGGGTACGCCCAGACAAAAAAACAAGAAATTAGATTTTATTCTCCATATGGATTAATTGTTAACTGATAATTCTATTTCGCTTTTTGTTCGGAAAACACCGGAATTACGGTTCTAAATACCACCCGGGATGTGCATTATTGTAGGCCTGTAACGCGTCCCATTTAGCAGCGGATGAGTCAGCTCTGCTTACATTATCCAGATACACGCCGTCGAATCCCATGTCCACAATCCTGTCGATGGAGGATCTGCCCTCCGCAAACTGGGAATGATCGAACCCGGGATGTTTATAGGAGCTGCCGCCCCGCACAATAATGTCCCTCCACTCGGGATGCCACCAGATGGGTGTGGATTCACTGGCATATTGTCCGGAGTACGCCGCCCAGAGCATCCAGTTCGGGATATCGGAACGTCCGAATCTTTTGCGGGCGGGTATAAATGTGCCGTTCTCAACAGTGCCCCGGAGGAACGCTCGTGTGCCTGGCTTGAGCATGACCGGATCGGCATACCACCGGTACGATTCCGTGGTGCCGATACTCAAATACGCGATAACCTGCCGCCTGCCGCCCTGGGGTTTCCATTTCAGGGCTTCAACCTCTTCTTTGGTAAGGGAACTCATGCTGAAATGCGCGTCAATGTAGAAAACATCCCACTTCGAGGCCGCGAGCTGTTCGATATACGCCTTCCTGCCTTCATTTTGAGTGTAGCCTTTCGCCACCCAGAAAAAGTCCCATTCAGTCCCGTGGTCTGCCACCGCCTGAGCAACCACCTCCGGAACACCTCTGGGCTGAAATCGTCCCCCCGGGAAAGGAACCAAATAGCCGGCAGTTCTGGTTATATCGAGACGACGGGCGGGATTCTTTTCCCAGTCCGGCCAGTCTGTGTATTTGCCGGTGCTGATCATGTACAGATAGTTTTTCGCGTCCATCATACTGGTAATATTGTTGCTGTTCAGTGTGTGCGCCACACCGGCAGGTATGGGATGGTGGATGATATTGTAACTGTTGGAGGAAGGCGAATAGATGGGCATATACCCGGGATTCCCTATTCCCGGTGACTGATACACTTCCGCACTCAGCCGCGGGTGCCAGAGAATATTATTTTCCGCGGCAATTCTCTGGTTCCCGGCAACAGTCTCCACCGTGCTTCCATTGGTGTTCGTCGTACCCTTTATGCCCACCCTGGTCAGGTTTGCCAGCCTCTTTACAGTCGTATCGCTGAAATTTTCAATCCCCCAGCCGTCGAGCAGGTTAAGGAGATTCCAGTCATACGGATAATCCGTATTGCCGTCTATATGGGCATACTGCAGCGTGTCTTGCGGAATAACCTGAAAGTTCGGATTTCGGGTCTTTGCCGCGACGGCAACCTCCATGATCAATGCCTGCATCTTGCGGGCTCGCCCCACGGCGCTGACATCATCAGGATCACCGTAATACTCTTCAATTATCGCATTCAGCTCTGCTGCAGTGCGGCCCCGCTTGGGTATCCACTGTTGATTTTGTCCGGACTCATCACCGGATCCCATATGGTTGGAAATCCAGGGCATCAGAGCCGGAGCCGCTCCCAGAAGCATGCCGGTTTTTAAAAATTCTTTTCTGTTCATAACGTCTCCTGTATGTTATTTCATTATTGTTCATCTGCTTTCGCCCGATACAGGAAAATGCAGCCTATAATACTGTTGTCGAGCCGATCAGGTTTGCTCCAAGATCGGCATTCCAGCCGTTTCCCTTGTTGGCAAACCGTATGCAGCGCTTGTTTGAACTGGTTTCTTTCGGGTCATTGATCTTCAGATAAATATCATAGTCCCCTGCAGGAATACTGTCGAATGCAGACATATGAACCGAGAAGTTCAGATCACGCCATGCATCGGTATTGGTTGCCCTGGAGTCCGGCATTTCACCGTTGGGACCCGCCTCAGCGGGCTGCCAGTCATACGGGTCTATGGCCGTAAGCACCGCACTGGATACAAACCCGTCGGATTTGGATTTCAGAATCACCTTCACGGCTTTTTTGTTAAAAATCTGACCCCAGCCCACGTTCTGGATCTTTCCTTGGAACACAAGTGTGCCATTCTGCTTTACCCATTCACTTGCCCTGGCCTCCCGCAGCACCAGCCGGTAGCCGAGTCTGTCACGGTAATATGCCAATGCGCTCCGGCCTTCATATACCGGGTCATAAAGAACCTGTATTGTTTTACCATTCCACGGGTAGGTTATCTCCACCTCAATGCTCTCCCGTGTATAGGGATAATCCGCCCTCGACTTAAATCTTCCCGGACCCTGCTGCATACACATATAAGTAAATCTGGAAATACTGTGTTCATAGAACATGGAAGGAAAACGCAAAATGACGTCGTTAAAAGGGTGGCCTACCCGTTCGCCCACGGGAACATAGCCCCCGTTGGTGCCGGATTCAGGCTCTTCAGCGATTTGTTCACCGCCGTACACGGACATTTTCCCGAGGAAGTTCATCACTTTGGTACGATCCCAGTCAATGAACCAGGCTCCGCGCCACCGCGCATCATCCAGCTCTTCCGGGACGGGTGCAAGCCTGTTGGTTCCGGAATCATTATACCCGATAACCGGTGATACGCCGGGCCTCGTCATTGACGGATCCACGCCGTCCGGATTATATCCCGGCAGAATCGGATCATACGCCAGCATTCTGTACCCTTCCGTCAATGATCCGCCGTCACCATAAGCATATTCGTCTGCTGAAAAGCCATTTGAATCGTCGAACATACCGAAACGCGCCTCCGGCGTGCCGCGTACCGGGGCAGGGAAGGTATCCAGTGTGCCGAAGTCATACGTGGTATTGTATGTGCGGTTATACCAGTCCAGAAACCCGCCGATGTGCGTCATTATCGGTTTCCCGTCGGGAACCGCGTCCAGCAATGCATCTAAAATGATCTTGTAATTGCCCGGTACTTCAGCTTCATAATTTGAGTGGCTTTCGCCCCATGGACCAAAAGTGCCCGAATCAAATGCCCATATAACGTCTGAGTATTCCTGGAAAATCGGCGTGAGCTGATGATAATGGTACTCCACCCAGTTCATATCCGTAAACCCGGGCACGGTACACATTCTGAATATCGGCGAAGATCCTC
>JAWODZ010000216.1:0-3487 GCA_046483025.1 bacterium | reverse complement strand
TTATTGGCTAATCTGTCTAAATTTAATATTTCATTTTCTTCAGAGAATACTCTTTGTAGCACTTCCCCATATTCATATGGTCCCAAATCATCAGAGAATCCTACCATAAAAGAGGTAATTGCATACATCCGATTCCACCGTTCCTGAATATTATAGCTACTGAGAAATTTCTCTGCCAGTAAAAATGCCTGTAGAGTTTGGATACGGGCATCATATTCAGAGATAATTCCTTCTACTCCACCACTGCACATTGATTCTCCTGGTGATAAAGATGAAGAGCCTTCGATTAAGGCTGTCATTCTGCCAAACCACATTAATGCTTTAAAATAATTTTGTAGTTTTTCAGATTTAGTATAATGCCCACGGGGAACATATTGAGAGTAATCTTCCTGGTAGATAAAAATAGGAGAATATTCCCACCCTTTATGTTCTTCGATAAGTTTGATTTCTGTCTGAACCAAATCTCGTACAATTTCAGGAATATCAAAAACAAGCTCCTCAAATTCTTCATCACTGAAGTATTGATAACTGGCTTGCTCCCCGAAAACATCTTTAACACCGGATATCATGATTTCGCAAATTTCTGAATCCATTTCAGCAGTACAGTATTCTTCTTTTAGGATTTCATCACTGATAACCTGACTTATTTCAGGTCTTAATAGTTTCAGGGCCACCGAAAGATAAGCCAGATTTCTCCTGGCAGCTTCCTTTAAATCACCTTCGGTCTTCTGGTAATCCCATAGCGATACCTCAAGCAATTCTTTACTTATTTCCCAGATATCCTGATAGAAAAGGTCACGTTCCAGGCGCATTAAAGTCGTATCAAAGAAGATATGGTAGTAATGCAGTAGAGAATCTGAAGTAATAAATATGGGCACATCGATATTTTTCAATACCTGGTAATAAGCAACAAAATCATCCTTGGGATTTGCCATTTTCCGGTAAGATTCGAGAAAAATTTCCTGTTCGGCAATATCAAGAGGGGTAGGAATTACAATAAAGGAATTCTTTTTTAATAATTCCATTTCTTCTGTTTCTAAGGGTAATTTACTAAAAAATTCCTCAAAATTGGTTAGTTCAGAAATATTTATAGGCAGAGGGTGTGCAGGAATATTGGCATTAATGTTAACCGGCTCTATTATAAAATCTTTGGGATTGATTAATTGCTTGTTGATTGGGCTTGTATTGGCCATGGACTGAATTGCTGTTAAAAGAAAAAATATCATTACAATAGCCACAGGAATTAATAAAAATATTCCCTTAAAAAGGAATTTATTTTCGTTTAATTTTATCATTTTTAAGCCTCCCTGATTTTTCTTTATTTTACCAGTTCTAATTCTATTATACCTTTTTTGATTTTTTCCCATAACCTTTTATCAGATTTTTGTGCAAGACTACTAAGAAATATTTCAGCTTCATTTTGATTCATCAGTATTGGCTGGCCGGACTGATTTTTTATTGGAAAGAGCCGAAAGGTTAGTTTATCATTTGAGATAGTTAAAGCTACTGCTAATCCTTCTTTGGTCTCCGGTATAACCTGTTGGTCAAAGATAAAATTTCCTAATGAATAAAAAATCGGTTTGTCCTGAATGATATCAATTTCCTGCACAACATGGGGATGATGTCCTACGATAATATCAGCCCCAGCGGCAATTATTTGTTGGGCTAACTCTCTTTGCAGAGGAGAGCTGGTTAATTCATATTCATTGCCCCAATGTATGCTTACGATGATAATTTTCCCCGGATTGTTCAGTTTTGCCTTTTTAATATTTTTAATAATTTCTTCCTGAGAATTTATAAATGGCAAAATCCGGTTAAAGGCCAGGAAAACAGTTTTTTGGGTAGAGAAAGAGGAACTTTGCATATCCTGATTACCAGACATGGGGTTACCGATATATTGAATCTGATATTTATCCAGCCAATCCCTGGTCTCTTCCAGACCTACTTTTCCAATATCAGAAGTATGATTGTTGGCAAGTGACAGCAGATTTATTTTGCTCCATTTTATACCTTCCAGTATACTTGGATGAAATGAAAATTTTAATGATTCAGCAGAAAACTCCTGAGTTCTGTGAACCACAGGTCCCTCTAAATTAGCAAAAACAATATCCACACCTCTCAAAAGCTGTACAATTTCCTGGAAGGGATAATAGATACTATTTTCTTTCATTAATTTTTCCATACCGCGTCCCAGCATTATATCCCCGGCTAGTAAAACAGTTTCTGCTTGTAGATTCTCCTCAGGGTCTCCTTCCTGGAAAATAACACTGAAATAGGAAGTTGTAGAATTCAAATCATAGGGTAAAAAATCAACAGAATTTTTATGGGCAACAATAACCGGTTTTTCGCTTTCCCGCAATTTTGCAAATAAGCGAACAGCATACAACGATTGCCAGCTATCCACCTCGATGTTTTCAAATTGTTTCTTTTCACAGTTCAATAAGACCCTGATGCTTTTCTTATCATGGAATGCCGCAGCCTCTTGTGGCAGATAATGGGAAAAATCAACACTGGCAACCAGTAAAGGTTTAGAGGGAGCAATGTTATCAATGGTTGCTATCATCTGACTTACTTGTTCCCGGGAAATATCTTCCGGTATAATAATGGGGATAATTTTTGTTCTTGGAAGATACTCCTTAATAAAAGGCAGAAGATTGGTAATACCAAATTCTGCCAATACTGAGTTTCGGTTTGGTTTTATCTTATTGCTAATTGACAATTCTTTTAGTAATTTACAATTAACTGATATCTCATCAAGCTTAACATTATCTGTTTCCCAATCAATACTGATAAAGGAATTTTCTTTCTGAAGTGCTGAGCAATTAAAATGATCCGGACTTACTAGGATGATGGTATCAGGATGGGATTCCTGTTGGGCTATAAAATTAAAAAAATCTTCCATGATTTCTTTTGCCAGCAGATGATGAGGCACCACTCCTGAGGCAATCGAAGCCGTATCCCCGGTTTCATTAAAAGCATTTGCCGGAATGAGTAATGATAGAAATATAACAAAAAAGATTAAAATTTTTAAATTCAAATATTTCATATTTTTATTATTATTATTTTTAACTAAAAAAACCAAAAATTTTAAACTATTTATAAAACAGCTACTAATTTTATCTCACACCTTAAACCAATTAACTAATGCAACCAATTAACCGGAAATGTAAAAAAATCTGTTATTTTTTCACTTGTTTTTTATTATAATCTTATCTTATTAATCAGTAAAGCTGGGGGGGGGAGGCTTATTCATCAAAAGATCTTTGACCTGGTCATTGTTAAATTTTTTGTGCATCTGAACCATAACTAAAACCTCTCATCTTTTTAGTTTTAGATATAGTTTCAGAGTGTTTACTTTTCATTTTTAAATTACAAAAATTATTAAATTGTTGACAACAAAAATAATTTGTGATATATTGTAATAATTATTAAATAATATTAATTACTAATAAATAATTATTATTATATAATATATTTTATGTTTTTT
>JAWODZ010000189.1:0-5961 GCA_046483025.1 bacterium | reverse complement strand
GATACAGTCAATTTGTGATTATGTTATAATATACAAATTTATAGCAACAATAGCGAGTTTTTCGACAGTCTCGTCAGGTCTAAGGGTAAAACTGTATTCCCTGAGATCTATAACGGATACATCTTCAAAAATTTATTAACTACAGTCACAATCACCCCTGCCACAGGAGGCAGCAGAAATCCGCCGATGACCCGGATGAGGGAAAACTGCCATCCTACAAAAGCGATTTCATAGGGAATTCTGGTTATACCGATTAAAGATCCAGCCAGTACCATGGTAACCACAGGACCAATACCCGCTCCCAGGGCCAGAAGTGATGCACTTAAGGGCAGGATCACATAGGGGGCTCCGGGCATAATGCTGCCGATCAGCCAGGCAGCGAGAATACCTTTGTATCCAGCAGATGTACCTAAATATTCTGAAACCAGTTCTTTGGGCACCAGTATCTGGATGAATCCCGCTACTCCAAAGGCTATAAGAAGTAACAGCCAGGTTTTTTTAAGCATTATACCTCCCTGTTTCAATCCCTCGCCAGCTGCTCCCAATCCTTTGGAGTACCATACAACGCCAAAAAGAACAACAAAGACTACGGCCATAATAATAGTATTGGTTTTCATATTCCTCCCGAGGTTTTTTATTTACAATGTAATAAATTTTTTGGATATGATAAAGAATGATGATGATTTGTTTGATAAAATTATAGTTGGTTAGAAGTGGTCCTTGACCGCCGGTCGAGTTTCAAGAAGTGAAGGCCCGCAGTCAGGGACTGCGGTTAGCCGTGGAAATGGAGAGATTGTCTGAAACATATTCGTTTTTTGAAAGCAATAAATTATATTGGTAATTCATCCAATTTAATTAATGAATGGTCTTCAAAAAAATAATTTCTTGCACTTGAATATTTATAATCTTCAGCTTTTCTTATTAAATCTGCTCGTATTGGATTGTTATGAATATAATTTAATTTTTCTACTAATTTTTCAGGAGTTATAATGTTAAAGTCATAACGACCTTTTTGAAGAATGCGATACGTGTGTTTTTTATGCCCATTTCTGAATGGTGCATCTATTTTAAACTTGTTTAATATTTTAACGTTTGTATTATTTAGTTCATCTTTAATTTGTTGTGCAATATATTTATGCATATCTTCTTTAATTTTAAATATTGATGTATTTTCATAAGTGTCAATGATTATGTGATAATGATCCGGCATGATAACAAATCCATATAAACCGAATTGAAATTTATTTCTATAAAATTTTAAATTTTCAATAATTATTTGAGAGTATTTGTCATTTAGTTTAAAAATAGGAAATCTTTTATAAATTATTTTTGTTATAAAATATATTTTGTGGTCACTATTATTCATTATTAGAATTTTTTTTTTATGGAACTGTAGTCAGATGTTTCAATTTACTTATATGGCAATTTCTATAATTTTTCTTTGGAAACAAGTAGTTATTAATTGCCGTTAAGCTTGTTAGGTTTTTTTGTAAATAATATAGTAAAAATTTATGTGTTTATCAAAAAAATTACGTAAAAATAGAATTTTGGTTAATTACATTGCTGATTTATATAAATCCCATCCCTGGTTAGAGGCAGTCCCTGACCGCCGGTTGAGTTCAGAGACGAGACGGCCCGCAGTCAAGGACTGCGGTTAACCGTTGGTAGGGGTGGTTTTTTTATCCCATCCCCGGTTAGAGGCAGTCCCTGACTGCCGGTTAAATTCAGAGACGAGACGGCCCGCAGTCAAGGACTGCGGTTAACCGTTAACACGGGGTGGTTTTTTCCCCATCCCTGGCTAGAGGCGGTCCCTGACCGCCGGTTAGGTTCAGAGACGCGACGCGACCCGCAGTCAGGGACTGCGGTTAGCCGTTAACAGGGGTGGTTTTTTTGTCCCATCCTCGGTTGGAGGCGGTCCTTGACCGCCGGTTGGGTTAAAAAAATGAAAGCCCGCAGTTTCCCTTGGTGATCACTTAGGTGAGTCGATACTACTGCGATAAAAAATATTCGGCTGTTCTTCATATTCAGTTTTCCAGATATGCACTGCTTCAGAATAAGTAACATATTCAGCTTTACCGGATTGGATGAACGGTTCAAGTTCTTCCAACAGAGCTAATAATTCGTCATGCCGATCAGTATCAAAAATAATACTTTGGGGTACTGCCAGTGTAACAGTGTACATTTTATGCCGGTCAATGGTTCCTTCTTCAAGCTTGTCTGACAGGGTTTCTACAAATTCGGGAGTAGTAAGATATTGCTGGTTCTGTCCCCAGTTGGAATGCTCGCCCGGTCCTACATATATCATCCGTTCCTCAGGATCATGAATCCAAAAGTTGTCATTTGCTCCCTTTGGGTTCCAGATACCGCTGGCAATATCATCCCGGGAAAAATCACCGTAGTGATGATCTTTGCTTACAGCCAGAGTGAGCACTTCCGGATACCAGGTGAAATCCGGATACATCCACCCCGGCTCTCCCTGAGCGAGGCGGGCAAATTGCTGAGGATCATCCCATACCAGACCTCCCACATTCTCGCTGATAGAGTCGGTCACTGTTTTACCCAGGAATCGGACATCAGCATAATTATCCTGACCTTCTTCCACTCCTCCTTCCTGATGCGGATCTATTTCAAAACCATAATGAGAAGCCAGATAATTGATAATATTACATCCATTGGTTTCTGATGTCATAGCTTCAGTCTCACAACGAGTGACACCTAAAAAAAATTCATATTCGATTTGCAAATTAAATGAAGCTCCAGTGGAAGCAAAAGTTTCAGCAAAGATTAACAGTTTTTCCCTATAATCAGTGTAGGTATTACACTGAGCATAAGCGGCTACATCCTCAATATGACCGGCAATGGTAACATAGACGGGAGGGTACATGTCATCCGATAATTGGGATTCTACAGTAGATTTTTTACAGGTTGTCAGTGTCAGGGCTGCTAATCCTGAAAATAATATTACTGATGAAAAGAATTTATTCATACTATTCTCCCTGATCTATTATTGGTATCGGTATCACAAATAGTGTATCCATTTATTGACTCAATTTTTATTTATCGTATAAATACCATAGAGGCTGTATGCATTTTTTCCTCATTGATAATTAACTGATATATATAGATACCGGATGAAACTGGAACCCCATTATAATCCATACTGTTCCATGGAATAAAATGATTCCCGGATTTCACATTTTTCATTTTCCAGGATTTCACTTGTTCACCCCGGATATTGTAAATATTCAGTTTTATATCAGCAGTCCGGACAAGCTGAAATCGTATAACAGTACTGCTGTTAAAGGGATTTGGATAATTTTGTAGAACTGAAAAATTTCGGTTTGTTTCGACCATGTCGATACCAGTCAGAAGATTATCCAGCTGAATATCAGTATTATTCCATCTGGTACGGTCTGCAACTTCACACAGAGCAGCTCCGACTCCCGTTTTCATAAGGATATTTCCCGGTCCCCGTGGTTCCAAGGCATTACGTATAGAAAGGTGGTCAAATTCTATAAACGCATCATTATCAGCAGCATGGGGCATCGATTGTCCAGCTAAATATTCTATATAAACCCTGTCCGGATTCAGCCTGACAAAACGGGCACCGGCCTGGCGGAATCCTTCATACTGGTTTAAAACATGGGGATGATCCGGAGCTCCCTGAACATGATCATCATCCCCCGCTTCAACAATAAACATGATATCCGGATGAGAAGTTACTGCTTCATCTATCCAGGGTTCCCCGTTACGCCAGTGCCAGAAGTAGTCACATTCTTCCAGCGATGCAAAATGAGAAGGAAGGGACAATCCTTTCTGTAAGGCAGCTTCACGTACCTGCACTGAATAGTAAAGAGTATCCTGATAAAGATAGGGACTGGGAATAAAATCAGTGTTTATATTTACGGTTCCGTCACTATTCACATCACAATAAAGTCCTCCTGTATACCCGCCTTCCTGATTTATGGTGCTGCTATAGTCCAGACAGGACCAGTCAAAATTTCCGGTACTGTCATTATAGGCAGGATTAAGGTTGCCGGAGGTTCCTGCATCCACTGTGGGCATTCCGTCCCCTACCGGAGATTCCCAGTTGACAATCCAGCCCAGTCCGGTCAGGGAGTCGCCAAAAGCACCGGCAGTTGTAATGGTGGCGTTGCCGCCGTTGGACCAGCCGCATAAACCAGTATTGGAAAAGAGGGGTTGAATCGGGCCCAGCATTTGATCTAATGAGTATCCATAGGTGTCGTCAGAAAGTCCCAGAGCAAATCGGGTAACATCAGCAAGAGTTTCCATACAGTTCTCACCTCTGTCATCATATACACCGCCGCTTCGCTGAGCCGGAATCCCGCTTCCGGGAAAATTGAACTGCAGTTCAATAAAACCCTGATCAATGTAACCATAGCCGGGTTCTGATACACCGGTTCCGTCCCATCCGCCGGCAACGTGCACAACTACAGGTGCCTGATTTCCGTACCGGGGTGTATCCGGTGTTCTCACAAGAACATATATTCCGGTCTCTCCGCCTGCATTGCTGGGTATTCTTACACCAAAAGATTCAGGTATGGTTTTTTCTGGCCTATTGTAGAGATGAGGTTTTTGGTTAAATCGTATTTTCCAGATATCCACCAGCTCTGTAAAACTCACCAGTTTTATTTTGCCCTGATCCTGTAGATCCAGAAGAGGCTGGAGAGTATTCTGTTCATAATTGGTGGTAAAATCAGGAACCATGTTCTGAGGAGTCATAAAACAGCAGGTCAGGATATTTGTCGTTTCAATTTGTCCGGAATCATACAAGTCAATCAATTCCAGCAGACCGTTCATGTCTTCAGTGTACTGACCGATACAGAGAATATCCCCTGAAGGATCATCAGTCCAGAAGTGATATTTATCGGTTGGCCGCCAGATACCGGATGGTGCCGGATCATTAGTATGACCTGGTGTGGCAGAACCGATAAGAATTTTTCCTTCCCACAGAGCCTGGGGATAATGACTGCCCTGCATAGGCTGACGGAACCGTTCCCAGTTAGCATAATTACCACTATAGGGATCCCATACATGTCCACCCACTACATTAGTGGGAGTTACTCCCAGAGAATCAATAAGATAGGCAACGTCAGCATAATTATAGCCGTAATTTTCATGAGAATGGGGTTCAACAGTAATACCCATATCTTCTGACATATAGCGAACCAGATTTTTACCGTTAGTACTGTCCATCAGCTGCGGAGTTTCATAGCGCAAAACTCCTTCCAGAAATTTCCAGTCACTCTGCCAACAGAAAAGAGCTCCGTGACTGTGCAGCATCCGGCTGAATTCAACCAGGCCGTTACGCTGTCGTTTATAGGATAGCTCTGTTTGAGGATCATTGAAATCATCCAGAGCACTGTCTTCATTATGCATAAACAAAACCACATAAACCGGCGGATCTGCGGGATATATAATTCCGGTTTTTATGAGCAGTATTAATAAAATAAAAAAAGTTAACTTTTTCATAATGAGGCTCCCGACCTTTTGGATTGAGTTATCTATATTTAAAATATATACTTTAATTAAATATTTGCAAACATTATTTTTATTTTATTTTTTTAAGTTCAGTAATCACAATTGGAGAATTATATTTAAATAATTAATAATGTATAATGAATAATGAACAATTCATAACACTCAATGATGTTTTGGTTGTAAATATCATATTGATAAACGCATATTATCTGTAAATATTGTATAAGCAGAAGAAATTTCTTATTGGAATAGTGGAATGGAGGAATGGTGGGAGGTTGGGAAAAGTGGCAATATTTATAAATATCATTATTCCAATATTTTACCATTCCACCATTTCAGTATTTCTAAATCCAGTAAATCCTGTTAATCCTGTCAGATATTGGGTGGTGGGTTTAATGTATATTCCAACTGCGATAGTGACTACGATTCCGATTCCGAATTCCGAGTGACTGATGTTTG
>JAWODZ010000127.1:0-7474 GCA_046483025.1 bacterium | reverse complement strand
CTTTAGAACTACAGAGCGAGAAGAACTTTAGAACGTGAGAGCTTGAGAGCTTTAGAACATTAGAAGTCAGCGTGCAGAAGCCAGTTTAGGGGAAAAAGGAGGAGGGAGAAAAGGAGGAGGGAGGGTATTGGGTAAGAGGTATAGGGTGTTTGGGTGTCGTCCTGAAAAAAGGTTACAATTTTCAAACCAATCACTTCGTATTGTCATTCTGAACGACTGAAAGGAGTGAAGAATCTCACGCCTATTAATAAAAAGGTATGAAGGTTTTTTGCTGGAAAAGTACGATTCTTAAAATAACATACATTTCCAGCTAGGTTTGATTCTTTACTGACCCCTCAGTAGCGTGAGATTCTTTGCTCCTCTGAACTCGAGTCTTACATTCTCGTTCCCAGTTACTAGCTGGTAATGCATTCAAAAATATTTAGTATAACCACGAAGACCATGAAGCACACGAAGAAAAAATTATTAATAAAAAAATAAAAATCTTCGTGACCTTCGTGACCTTCGTGGTAAAATAAAAAATTATGGCGATTTTTATCAGGAAATCGAACTTTGAAATTATATTTCCAAAAATATAGTCCGGCAGTTTTGATTGTATTTATGCTTGCCGGTCTGCAGACCACAGTGCAGGCGCAGTCCTGGACTTTTCGCTATGACCGGTGGGAGAACCGTGTGGTACGGTATCTGGCCCTGAGCCGGGGCGGTGCTGGTCTCAGACTGACTGAAATGCCCTATACAAATCAGGATTTAAACCTCATCCATGATCAGGTCAAAGAGTCAGGAATACCGGAAAGAGGTGTGCAGTTTTACAGTCATTTGGCTCAGCAGATTCTTGACAGGCATAAGAGTGGTGAGGAAGGTCAGCGGTTTTACCTGCAGTGGCGGAATCGGGTGGGGTATGCGGATCCGGCCTTGAACACAGAAAAGATGAGATGGGAGAGTGATGTCATGGGTCTGGTCCGGATCACAGATAATCTTTCTCTGTACATTGATTTTCAGGCAGATACAGACGGATTGCAGGACAGTGATTATCATGGGTATTATGAATGGAAGGGAGAAATGGTTGGGAACATGCGATCAGCCTGGATGCAGTATCAGAAAAAGAAGTGGTCCCTGCTGATAGGACGGGAATTTGTGCACTGGGGTCCGGGAATTACCGGTTCGCTTCTGACCTCAGGTCTGGCTCCGGCCCTGGATCTTATTCATTTTAGGATTGACCTGGGACCGTTCCGGTTTCAGGCTTTTAACAGTCTGCTGGGCAGGTCAAGTGATGAGGAAGAACGCCATCAGATCAACCGCTACTTTTCCGGACACCGTCTTTCTTACCGCTCCGGCAGCTGGGAATTGGGACTACATGAAACTGTGATGTACGGTGGTCCGCAAGAAACGGTCACAGCTGCTTATCTGAATCCCCTGATCCCTTACTATCTTACTGATGTGATGCAGGTGCAGGAACGGGAGGATAATATTACCATAGCACTGGATGCCAGCCATTATTTTCCCGGAGGACGGGTATATGTGCAGTATGCAGTGGATGAGTATTACTATGAAGGGGAGCACTATCCCAAACGTACTGCTCTGCTTGTAGGCGGAGAATGGATCAATGTACTTGGCTGGGATAAGCTCTGGCTGATGGGTGAATATGTACGGGCAGATCGATGGATCTACAATTATGAGGCTCTGTATCCCTGGAACCGGCTGACCTACTACAACAGTCATCTGGGGCATCCTGTAGGACCGGATGCAGATCTGATCCATGTGGAAGCGCAAGTATTTCTGTCTTCTTCTCTTCTGGGAAAAGTAGTACTGCAGTGGATGCGTCAGGGTGAAACGGAAATTACTACATCACTCTATCAACAGGAACAGTTTGAAAAACACCATCCCCCTTTTCCACATGGAAGAGTGGAGCGTACCTTCACCCCCAGGATGTCTCTGATCTATGTACCCAATGCTAGATGGCGTATGAATGTGAACTGGGCGCCGGTCAGGGTTGAAAACAAGGATCATATGAAGGGAAGGGAGAGTACGGAATTCCGTTTTCAGGTCAGGGTTGAGTATGTGTTTGATCATGTACTGCGTTGATGTTTTTCCAGAACTTGAGAACTACAGAACGAAAAGAGCTTTGGAACTACAGAGCGAAAGAACTTTAGAACGTAAGAACGATGAGATTTAATAAGATTGGGGTATGTTGTGATGATTGTTGAAAGGTTTGTAGTAAAATTAATTATAAATTATTAAGTCAATATTTAGTTTGGAGGAAGATTGACGAAAATACGATCACCAAAGGATTTGGTTGTGTATCAGAAAGCATATAATTTAGCAATGGAAATTTTTCAAATAAGTAAAACCTGGCCCAAAGAAGAAAGATATTCATTAACAGATCAAATCAGAAGATCTTCGAGATCCGTTTGCTCGAATTTTTCAGAAGCTTGGGGGAAACGTCGTTACAAAGCGTATTTTATTAAAAAATTAACTGATTCAGATAGTGAAAATCTGGAAACTATTTCCTGGTTGAATTTTGCATATGACTGTGAATATTTGAATAAGTCGGATTATAGTCGCCTTATAAATGAGGCGAATGAAATATCCAGAATATTAAACAGCATGTTATTTCATCCAGAGCCGTTTTTATTACAAAATGCATCGGATTAATAATATCGATTAATGTAATAATAATTATGATCGCCCTGGGGCTGTGCCTCCTTCGACAAGCTCAGGACAGGCTCTGGGCGCAGTACAATTGGGGCTTTGCCCCAATAATACTTCTATTCATTATTAATGAAATGTACATATGAAAAAATATAAGATATATTCAGAGACGACTTCATATTATTATTCAACAGCTTCAATTACAGCATGGCTGCCAATCTTTCAGAATGAATGTTATTTTAAAATAATAATAGATAGCTTTAAATACTGTCAAGAACATAAAGGATTGTATTTATTAGGATATGTGATTATGCCAACTCATCTTCATATAATAACATCAAATAACGATAGTACATCTTTATCAGAGATTATGAGGGATTTTAAAAATTATACTTCCAAAGAAATTCGTAAGCAACTTGAATATGATGAATTGTTTGCATTTTTGAATATTTTTAAGAAAGCAGCTAAGAACTTACCAAAACAGCAATATAAGGTTTGGCAGGTTGATTATCATCCGATAGCATTAACATCTGAGAAGTGGTTTAATCAGAAAATAAACTATCTGCATAATAATCCAGTTCGCAAAGGATTTGTTGAACTACCTGAATGTTGGAAATACAGCAGTGCAAGAAATTGGTTCAACAATGATGACAGTATTATTAGAATTAATAAAGAACTAGTAAGGTAACCAGGGCATAGCCCTGGTTTTTGGTCCGCCCAGGGGCACAGCCCCAGGGCGATCTGTATCGAGGTAAAAACGGCGATGTTCCTTTGCGGAGTTGACTAAAAAGTCATAAAATTGTCAGTCTGAGCCTGTCGAAGACTGACAAATCCAATAAGAACAGTATTCTTTCATCACGATTAGTATGACATTTCTAAAGATACTGAACTTTTTGGACACCCCCGAACCCAAGGTATTAAGACTTCATGATCGTCCTGGGGTTGTACCTTCTTCGCTATGCTCAGTACAGGCTCCGGGCGCAGTACAATTGGGGCTTTGAAATCTATTCATTAATAATGAAAATGAACTATCTGCATAATAATCCTGTTCGGAAGAAATTTGTTGAATCACCTGGATATTGGAAATACAGCAGTTCAGATGAAAAACAGAGATCATGTTAAGGGTAGAAATAAGTCAGAATTTTATTTTCAGATTAAGATTAACTATGTATTCAGTCACATTCTGATATAATTTTATATTATATTGGTTGAGAATTATAATTTTTAGTATTATAATTTATGGTAAAATTTATAAAATATAAGGGAACTACCATGAATCGGTTTGTAGCCTCTCTTTTAATTCACGCCCAATCAATGCCTCCGTTTAAACGGAAAATAATGAAAATGATAGGTGATGGCGTTATTATTTTATCAGCTTATTATTTAGCTTATTTAACCCGATTTGAATGGAACATACCCTCCCCTTATGAATCGTTATTTTTATTAACTGCACCAATATTGGTGATGATATCACTGATATGTTTCTGTCTGTGTGGAGCTTATTCAGAGTTCTGGGTCTACTGGAGTTATAGGGATTTCAAGAAACTCTTGTTTGCACATACTTTAACTACGGGTTTACTTTATATTGTTAATGCCCTTGTAAATAATTTATATGTACCCAGATCCATCTTTGTTATTTACTGGATTTTTTCTATTCAATTTTTAGCCTTTATCAGGATTATTTTTCGTGTTCTTATTATTACAAAAAGAATACATAAGCATGATACGTATGAAATTAAAAAAGTTTTAATAGTTGGTGCAGGTGAGGCCGGAGAATTACTGATAAGATCAATTCTGTCCAATAAGTATGGAAATTATCAAATAGTCGGTTTAATAGATGATGATCCGGATAAGTATAAGCGCAGAATTCATGGAGTGCCAGTATTAGGTAATCGAGATCAGATAGTATCAACTGCCAGAAAGCACAACATAGATGAGATAATGCTGGCTATTCCTACTGCTTCCCTGGCTGATATGCAGGCTATTGTCCGGTTATGTGTTAAAACAGGAGTACCATATAAAACCCTGCCCGGACCAGGAGAACTGTTAAGCGGTCAGGTGAATGTAAATCAAATTCGCGATGTAGAAATAGGTGATCTTTTAGGGCGCAAGCAGGGAGATATGGACGACAAACGGGTGTCAGAACTTGTTCGTAACAAGCGGATTCTGGTTACCGGAGCAGCGGGATCGATTGGATCGGAACTGTGCCGGCAAATCGTACAATACCACCCCTCTGAACTCATAGTCATTGATAAGGATGAGAATGGATTATTTTATCTGCAGAATGAATTGGAAGAAGTAAAAAGACAGAATTTTTTTGTCATGCCTGTTCAAGATAGAAAACGACTAAAGGATATTTTCTACAGGTTTCAGCCACAGCTGATTTTTCATGCTGCAGCCTATAAACACGTCTCCTCTCTGGAGAAGAATCCGGAGGAAGCTATTCTAAACAATTTGGTCAGTACAATTACATTGGCGGATATGGCACAGGAGTTCGAAGTTGAAAAGTTTATTCAAATTTCTACGGATAAAGCAGTTAATCCTGTTAATATAATGGGAGCATCCAAAAGACTGTGTGAATTATACTGTCAGTATTTATCTCATAATGGAAATGAAGGATACATCTCGGTCCGTTTCGGAAATGTGATCGGCAGTCAGGGAAGTGTACTTACTATTTTTAAGAAGCAAATTAAATTTGGTGGTCCGGTGACAGTTACTCATCCTACTATGACTCGATTTTTTATGTCAATTCAGGAAGCCTGCCGTCTGGTACTGGAATCAGCTGCCCTTGGTAAAGGGGGATGTATTTTTGTACTGGATATGGGACAGCCTATCAATATTATGAATTTGGCAGAACAGATGATCCGTCTTTCCGGGTTTGAACCTAATCGTGATATTCCAATTAAGATAATCGGATTTAGGCCAGGTGAAAAGATGCATGAAGAATTGTGGTATGCACATGAGATACCTCAAAAAACCCTGAACCCCAAGGTTTTAAAAAGTAACAACAACCATAAATTAGAAGAAGAATTCTTAACTCATATCAACACCATTCTTTCTTCTGCTCGATCACTGAACACACAGAAGATGTACAGGCACATCAAGTTTTTGATCCCGGAGCTGACCATACCCACCAAGATTGTCAGTTCACCGGATTTGAGGAGAGGCGTAGGTTAAGATAAAAAATAAAATAATAAAGCGGTTAGCCGCAGTCCTTGACTGCGGTTTTTTTATATATGATCAAAATGAATATAGCAACGAACAAAACGAACTATACGAACCAGAACAATGTATAATGAATAATGTAGTTTAACCATGGATGGACACGGATTTCATCATCCTGGTTCCCAAACTCCGGTTTGGGAACCCCTATTTATGGGGAAACTCTGTTTCCCTATCTTAATGGTGAACGAAAATCAAAGCAAAGCTTTGAATATTATTTCCGACCCAAGTACAACTTGGGTCGGAGGTGAGGGATCAGTTTTATCATTGAAATTTGGAATTTATTTGTTATTTGGTGCTTAGGATTTTTCCCCTTGCCCCTGCGCTCTGCGTGGGAGCACAGAGATCATTCCCCCATACTCCGTTACTCCGATACCCCGATACACTATGAATCTGAATATTTAATTATTCCATATTTTCTGTGTGCCTTTATGTCATTGTGTGAGTAAAACAAAAATTCTGTAAGTCCTGTCTGATATTGATGCGGCGGGGGTGAACACATCCAGTGATAAAGTACATTATAAATAAAATTATATATTTTGTAAAAACTACTTGACAAATTGTATAATATTTATTACTTTTAGTAAAGTATTAATAACAATAAGTAAACTATAGTATACATTATGGAATAAAAAGGAGCGTTTAATGAAACTAGGAAATAATCTCCGGCGATGCCGTTTTAATAAAGATGAAATGACCCAGCAAGAACTGGCTTCAGTGATCGGAGTTACCAGACAGACAATACTTTCCATTGAAAAAGGAAAATTTATACCTTCCACTTTACTCAGCTTAAGATTAGCCCGGTTCTTTGAGAAGCCGGTAGAAGAAATTTTTTATATTATTGAAGAAAATACAAATAAAGGGAGCAGAAACCATGAATAAGACTAAACAATATAAATCAATGCTTATTTCTTTAATTGTAATAGCCATTATTATTGTAATAGCTGGACTGCAGCAGAGACAGGAGGAGATTCAGTATGTGAGTGTTTATGAGCGGGTAATAAAAATAACAGTTTTTTTTCTGATTATGCTTGGTGTTGCTGCCTACTGGGTTATACCCAATACAAAAATTGCCGGAAGTATCAAAATGACAGAAAAAGTCTTTACAGTTACTTCAGTTATTGGTATCATCTGCGGCATCACAGGGCTGGGGATAGCACTTGTATGGCCGGAGCAAGTTATTGAGCTGCATTTATTCGAACTGGTATTGATTCCGTTTTTGTTTATGTATGCATACTGGGGAATAGTTATGAAAATCCAGCATAAAGAGGAAATCTCTTCTATTCTGGATGAGAAACAAACTGAGAATATTAAGGATGCTGCTTCTACTACACTGGGGGTGGTGACCAGTCTTTTTCTAATATTTTTCTTTATCACCAGTTCACATTCTTTGCAGCTGCAGGGTACTGTCTGGTTTCTAATCTACTTTTTTCTCTCACTGTTGATTTTTTCAGCTGCAACACTTTTTTATTTTAAAAAAGTATAAAAATATAAAAATTTAATGCAACCTTTTTGCCCATTCAGGTGTCATATATATAGGAACCCAAAAATTTTTAAATGTGGAATAGGATGATGAACAAGAAACAGATTAGCCGTATTGAAG
>JAWODZ010000117.1:0-22188 GCA_046483025.1 bacterium | reverse complement strand
TTAAGTCTGGTGGTAAAAGCTTCGATAGTGCTTTTGGAGAAATGATAATGCTTGCAATATTCCAGAAAATTGTGTATGATGTTTTGAAGCATAGGGGGACCTCCTTTTTTAAAAAATTAAATGTTTCAGGGTTTCCTTATGCTTCATTTACAAAAAATATACCCAAAATCCAAACCAATTGCGTCTAACTGCGGGGTTTATGGGTTATTGCAATAATTTATTTAACGCTTGACATTTAACGTAACGCGTTATAGTTTATTATTATGATTAAATCATTTAGATGCAAAGAGACTGAAAAAATATTTAACCGACAGTTTTCAAAGAAGCTGCCGAATGATATACAAAAGATAGCATTCCGAAAGCTTAGAATGTTAAACAGAGCAACTATACTGAATGATTTGAAGGTTCCACCAGGGAATCGGTTGGGAACCTTTACATGATGAACGAAAAGGTCAGTACAGTATAAGAATTAATGAACAATGGTACATCTGTTTTCGATGGATAGAAAAAGATGTCCATGATGTTGAAATTGCAGATTATCACTGAGGAGAAATTAAATGGTTGAACGAAAAATACCTCCAGTGCACCCCGGCGAGATACTCATGAAAGAATTTTTAAAACCCATGGGCCTCAGTCAAAATAAAGTTGCATTGGATATTCGTGTGCCAGCAAGGCGAATTAATGAAATCGTTTTAGGAAAAAGAAGTATCACACCGGATACAGCGCTTCGGCTAGCTAAATACTTTCATATGTCACCGCAATTCTGGCTCGGCCTGCAGATGGATTATGATCTGGATGTTGCAGAAGACCGGTTTGCGGAGAAAATCGAAAAAGAAGTACATGAATATAATGAAGCGGTATGACAATTAGCGATAACCAGCGCATGAACACAGACAAAACCGTTTGTCACGGCCCTTGCATTTGAACTTTTTATAAGGCGCACTATTTGCTGTGGGCAAGACCCGCGCCAAACCGGCTTTGCCGGTTATACGCAGACCATTAGCAGTTAATGTTGCTACTTTGTATTAAAAATAAGAAAATTTAGTGTTGATTTTTACGCTTTTTAAAGCCATATTATATTTAGTAAATTACATATAAACATAGGTTTTAAATGAAACCAAGAATATATACAGATACATCAGTAATCGGAGGTTGTCTTGATATAGAATTCGAAAAGTATTCGCTTGAATTGCTTGAAGAATTTAAAACTGATTTGAAAATTATTACAATATCTGATTTAACTCTTAAAGAGATAGAGGATGCACCTCCAGAAATAAAGGAGATACTAGACAATATTTCAGAAATAAATATCGAATACGTAGAACTTGATGATGAAGCTAGATTTCTTGCAAACAAATAAATTGAAGAGAAAGCCATTAGTGAAAAATTTCTAGTAGATTCACAACATATTGCAATTGCTACAATAAATCGGAATGATGTATTGGTTAGTTGGAATTTTAAACATATTGTAAATTTGCGGAGAATACATTTATATAATTCAACGAGTTTAAAATATGGATATCCGACGATTGAAATAAGATCACCCCGTGAGGTTATCAATGAAAAATAAAATTAAAAGCAAAAAATTTGATTCTGTGAAATTGATGAGAGAAATACGCAATAAATTGTCGAATGACTATATTAAACACCCTGAAAAAGAAGAAAAAGATTTGATAAGAATTCGGCAAAAATATGGTATTAAAGGTAAAGTTAAAGACACTTCTTAAGTTTAGTTTAGTAGGGTGGGCCAACGGCCCACCAATTAAGGAATGAATTAAGGAATAGAAATAATGTCTAATTATAAGCGTATATACATACCTGGTGGAACTGTCGTTACCTATAAGCGCTTACCCTTTTTAACCCTTATTCGATTGACCTGGGGTTCCTTACCCCCGGGTCGGAATAAAAAAGGGGCTCTGCCCCTGGGTAAAATTGAACATTCTAACAAAACATAATTAGCAAAATTTGAGGATTTGATGACACGTGCCAACCCATATCCATTTAATCACTTCTAATGCTGGAGATACGACATTGTCAGATATTATGCGAGATTTCAGACAATATACATCCAGAAAAATAGTTTCATTAAAAAATCAATTATTTACATACCAATCCTGTGCGAAAAGGGTTTGTAGAACAGCCTGAGTATTGGAAATACAGTAGTGCAAGAAATTGGTTATTAGATGATGATAGTATAATAAAAATCAATAAAAACATAGTGTATCCAGAGGGCTGAGCCCTTTTTTGATCAGGGGAGCGGATAATGGCGTTCATTATTTAATCGCAAAATCTGGTAATTTTTGAGCAGTATGTATCTTATCAATAAAATCAGTATTCAAAGCCAACAAGGAAAAGTATTTCTCTACCAGGAAGGGGATAATCTTTCATTAATATATAATTTTCATTAAGCAGGTTTTTTGCTTTAAGATTAAAATTAATATTAAAATCGTATATTTCAAGAGAATATGATAGCGAAGAATTGAGCAGTTGATATTTAGATATTGTGTTATCGTTTGCTTTATCAGAATACTGTTTTCCTACTAGTGTATAATCTATTAATATTGAAATGGATTTAAATGAACATCCAGTAGAGAAACTAATTTTATTATTTGGCCGATATATAAGAGTATTATCATAATAATCTGAGTCTTTTGTTTTGTTAACAGCATTTATATACGTATGAGAAATTTTTAGATAGGATTCATAGTCCAGTAACCTTAAGCTGATTGTGTTTTCTATACCTTTAATATTTGCTCTTCCGATATTATCCGGAGAATAGATAAAATTGATATCCGGTTGCCACAGAATGAGATTTTTTATTTGTCTGTTGAAATAAGTGGATTCAATATTTATTTGAGCCGGACCGCTGTTATGATATGAAAATCCACAATCAAAATTTAGAGAAGTTTCAGGTTTAAGATCAGGATTTCCACGAGTCCAGCTGTCTTCCGGCCACCAGAGATCATTAAAGGTTGGGGCACGGAAGGATTTCCCTGTATTACTTCTAAAAAAAAGGTTGTCAATTTTTTTACAATTTAAAAGTATCCCGAATTTTGGAGACCATATAGATCCAATGCTGGTATACTTATCGTATCGGATTGCAGGAACTATTTTAATATCAAAAATAAATAAGGGAAAATCAATTTCACCATGAAAAAAAGTTCCAATATTGGTACGATTGCGCTTGCCAATATCACTGCTTTCAAGATTTTCTTTTCTGTATTCAAATCCTGTATTAAGGCTAAAACCTTTTCTCGGATCCCATTTTACCCGTCCCTTAAAACCATATGCTTTATTTTCATGATGACTGATAACAGGTGTATATGCTTCAGGATCTTTAAATATATTATCATTATTATGTAAATAGAGAAAATTGTTTATTTTTAATTGGGGAATTAATTGATAGGATAAATGCAGGTTTGTAAGCTTATCTTTAATATTGTTCCTTGCTTTATTGGATAAATATTGAAGAGAACCCGCAGAGCCTCTTTCAGATTGGATTAACCTGTGGGTAATAACAATATTTGATTTTTTATTTATGGTATATCCGGCTTTCAGTAAAAGATTATCCCGGTCATAATCATTATTTTTTCTGATTTCTTCAGAACCTGTATAGGGGTTGGTATATTTAAAATTTCCCTGAGACTGAAGATGGTCATAGGTGATCAGATAGTCAAAACCTCCAATTTTCTGAGAACCAAAAAAATTGTATCCCCGGGTACCGAAGGAGCCGGTTGTAGTCTTTATACCTACGGATGGTTTTTTTTGTTTGATAAATTCTCTGGTAACAAGATTGATTATTCCGCCAATTGCATCGGTTCCGTAAAATGCAGAATGTCCTCCCCGTATTATTTCAATCTTCTCCAGACTTTCCAGAGGAATCGAATTCAAATCAAAATTTCCGTTCTGAGAAGAGTTGAGCCGCTGGCCGTCCAGTAAAATTAGCACTTGTTCACTGTTTGATCCTCGAATTGCAGGGGATTTAATACCTGCATAACCTCCGTAATCATGTAGGTGAATGCCGGTTGCATGATTAACAATCTCTGCAGGTGTAATGCTGCTGTTATTAAGTAGTTCTTTCCTGGACATAATTTCTGATGCGACTGTAACATTGGATTTAAGATGTTTGTAGCCGGTAGCAGTAACAATAATTGGATTTAATTGTACAGCCCCTGGTTTTAAAGCAATATTAAGTTCAGTATCTTTACTAATACGTACATTTGCAATAGTCTTAGTATTATATCCGATAACCTTTACAGTAACATCATAAAAGCCTACTGGTAAATTTTTAATATAATAAAGTCCGTTATCTTTAGATGCAGTGCCAAAATCAGTTTTTTCAATAATAATATTTGCATCCGGAATAGGCTCATTAGTGGTTTGATTTGTGATTATACCATAAATTTTTCCATAAGGAGCAGCCTGAAGTTGGGCGGCAAAAAAACCGATTATAAATATAATTACTGACAAAATTTTTAATAATGCTTTCATTTTTCCTCCTAATAATTTGATTTTATAATTTTTAAATCAATTTCTTCAAAGGGAGGAAAAGAAAAAACCCCACCTTCGTTCAATTAAGTGGGGATACTTTAAATCTTGCCTCGACCCTCGAAGGTTAACAGATTATTTTTTAAAATGGCAGGTTTCCTGGCTTAGGCCGTCAATCTACTCACTGTTCCTTCCCAATTCTTTTCAAGAAAGAATTAGTGGTTAATAACAGTTTTCGTTGCCTTCACAGTAGCGGGTCTGCAGCGGATTTTAACCGCTTTCCCTTTTAACCACTCAAGGCACCATTTTAACTATGTTGAGATTAATCTCGTAAAACAATATAAAACTAAAAAAAGTTTTATGCAAATTTTTTACATAAATAGAATGTATTTGAAAACAGATTGTGTGATTTGCATAAGTAAAGATTTTTATTTATATTATAAAAATATTTCAAAGGGGGGAATAATGAAATTACTATATTTAAGAATTCACTTTTTTGCCTATTATTTTAAGTTGTTCGGTTTTTTTATTAAAGAATGTAAAAAACTAACGTCTCTGTTTTCTCTTTATTGGTTTTATGAACCAGTGTTTATTATTATCAAACAGGGATAATTATGAATAATAATAAATCAATTTTGATTGTAGAAGATGAAAAAATTGTTGCTGAAGATATGGAAATGCGGTTACAATCACTGGGATATACAGTAGTGGGGAAAACTGTTTCTTCAGAACAGACCCTTTCCTTTGTGAAAAAGAAAAGGCCTGATCTTATCTTGATGGATATTAAACTCAAGGGAAAGATCAATGGTATTAAGACAGCTGGAATTCTTAAAGACGGGTATGATATTCCTGTGGTGTACGTAACTGCATATGCAGATAAGGAGAATTTAGTTAGCATTAAAGAAACCGAACCTTTTGGTATTATTTCTAAGCCTTTTGATGATAAAGACCTGATAAATGTAATAGAGACTGCACTATATAAATACAAGATTGAACGGCGTCTGAAAGAGAGTAAAGAGAATCTGCGAACAACATTAAATTCTATATCCGATGCTGTTATATCCACTGATAATAAAGGTAAGATTGTAAGTATGAATTCCATGGCAGAATATCTTACAGAGTGGAAAATTTCTGAAGCAAAGGGGAAACCTCTTACGGCTGTATTCAACATTGTTCATATGGAAACCAGAGAAAAATGTGATAATCCGGTTGAAAAAGTATTAAAATATGGTAAAATGGTAAACTTATCCAATCAGACTTTGCTTATCTCCAGATATGGCAATGAATATCCAATAGCTGATTCCGGCTCTCCAATCCTATATGATAATGGATCCATCAGAGGAGTGGTGCTGGTATTCCGAGATATTACAGAAGAGTATAAGATGCAACAGGAACTTTATGAAAATGAAGAAAGATTATCAGCTATTTATAATTCAAGTCAAACTGTTATTATTGTCAGTACAATTGAGGAAGGTCGTATAATCGAAGTAAATAATGCTTTCACCAGCCTTACTGGTTGGGAACCAGAAGAGGCCATTGGTCAGACTTCCCTGAATTTAGGGATTTGGGCTGAACCTGCTGAACGCCAGCGTCAAATGTTAACAGATGAATTAAGAAAGAATGGTCAGGTCAAAAATCAGGAATTTGTTTTTAAAAACAGAAATGGAGATAGAATAACCGGTCTTCTTTCTGCTGAGATTATTCAGATTAGAGGGGAAAATTATATTCTTGTAAATGTAGTTAATGTTACTGAACGTAAAAAGATTGAAAAAGAAAAAGACAGATACCTCCGAGAGTTAAAATTTATAACTGATACAGTAATAGAAATCAGTAGGATGGATGATATTGAAGAAATGTGCAGGTCCCTGGGTAAAACCATTCATTCTGTTAATACTGAATCATATGTTATTGTTTTACTTTATGATCCTGAGACGGATGCTCTGAGAATCAGAGCACTTATCGGTTTTGATAAGGTAAAGGATGATCTTTTAAGAATCAGCGGAAAAGATATTACTTCTGTTTTTTTAATTCCAGAGCAACTGCCAGAAAAAATTAATAAATACTACACTATTGGCAAATTAAAATATGTTTCCAACAGCTTGTGTTTTCTTTTGGATAAAAAATTCAAAAAAGAAATGTGTCAGAAAATCGAAAGATTATTAGGGATAGAAAAGGTGTATACAGTAGGATTTCCCCAGGATGATCTACCCTACGGAGGCATTACAATCCTGACTTCCTCCGATTATACAATTCAATATCAATCTGCAATAGAGACCTTGGTCACTCATTTTTCAGTATTAATACACAGAAAGCAAATGAAAGAAGTGCTGTGGAAAAGTAAAGAAAGGTATAAAAATTTTATTGAGCAAAGTTTTGAAGGTATTTACCGGCAGGAGTTGGAAAAACCGGTAGACATAACCCTTCCTGTGGAAACACAGATCGATCTTTTATATGATAATTCGTATGTTGCTGAATGCAATCAGGCTATGGCAGAAATGTATCAGTTACGTTCTACTGAGGATTTAATCGGACAGCGTATGGTTGATCTTCATGGAGGAAAGAATAATCCTGTAAACCGAGCTATAGTTAGAAAATTTATTGAATCTAATTACAGGATTAAAGATGAAGAGACCATGGAAACCTTAAATGATGGAAGTATTGTTTATTTTTCCAATAATACTATTGGTATTATTGATAACGGATATTTAATCCGGATGTGGGGAACCCAACTGGACATTACTGAACGGAAGACAATTGATGAGCAGATTAAAAAGGATTTGGAGGAAAAAAATATCTTACTTAAGGAAATTCATCATAGAGTAAAAAACAATCTGCAAATTATTCGCAGCCTTATTCATATTCAGTTAACAGATGGAATAAGTCCGGAGTTTAAAGCAAGTGCTACAGAGTTATCTAACCGGATTCTTTCTATGGCTATGATTCATGAACAGTTGTATGGTTCTGAAAATCTATCTCAAATTAATCTTAAATTCTATCTTGAATCTTTAATAAACAATATTCTTCAAAGTTATACCCATTCCCATATTACTATAAAGAAAAAGATTGAAGAATTATACCTGCCAATTGATAAATCTATTCCTGTAGGTTTAATGGTCAATGAATTGATTACCAATGCAGTAAAACATGCTTTTCCTGAAAATAGAGAAGGATATATATCCATTACTTTGATTAGGAAACAGAAATTATGTGAAATAAAAGTAAAGGATAATGGTATTGGTATGCCTGGTAAAATTAATTTTCAGAATCCATCAACTTTGGGACTCAAATTAGTAAACATTCTGGCTAAACAACTTGAGGGAAAAGTTCGTGTGTACAGACGGAAAGGCACTTCAATAAAATGTATTTTTTCAATAAATGGTATGTGAATACATGTATTTACTTGAAATAATAGTTTAGTTTTTATATATTTTAATATATAATTATAGAAAAATATGAATGATAAATTCACATTACTCATCATAGAAGATGAACAAATAGTTGCAGCTGATATAAAGACCCGATTAGAATATTTAGGGTATAATGTAGCGGGGATAGGTGTTTCTTATGCTGAAGCATTATCTCTGGCTAAAAATAAACGCCCCGATCTTGTGCTTATGGATATCAAACTAAAAGGAAAAACCAATGGAATTGAGACAGCTGCTGTATTGAAAGAGAAGTATGATATTCCGATTGTATATGTTACTGCTTATGCAGATAGAGAAACATTAATGAAGATAAAAGAGACTGAACCTTTTGGTTTTATTACTAAACCATTTGATGATAGTGAATTAATGGGGGTTATTGAGACTGCTCTGCATAAATATCAAATGGAAAAAAAACTTATTGAAAAAGAAGAGAAATACAGAAGTTTATTCAATGGAATTAATGATGCTGTATTTGTACATCTACTTAAGGAAAAGGGATTCAGTCATTTTATAGAAGTGAATAAGATAGCTTGTACACGATATGGATTTACCAAAAAAGAATTCTTGAAACTAACTCCTGAAGATATAAGTGCTCCATCAGATGCTGAATTACGAGGAAGCACTAGAGCCCGCAAAGACCTTTTACAAACTGGTAAAATGACCTTTGAAGCAGAACATATAACTAAAGAAGGGAAAAGATTTCCCGTTGAAATAAGTTCTACTATTTTTCAGTTAAAAGATGAAAAAGTAATTTTGTCTGTTGCAAGAGATATTACAACCCGAAAACGAGCGCAGCAACAAGTTGAGCATCTAAATTCCCTGCTTAAAGCTGTACGAGATATCAATCAATTCATTGTAAAATCCGATAATCTGGAAATATTGATAAAAGATGCCTGTATTTCTTTGATGCATACACGTTCATACCTCGGCTGCAGTATAGGTCTGATTGATGAAAATTCTAAAAGAATAATGCTTAAAGTACAGGCTGGAAGATTTGATTTTAATCAGAGCTGGTCAGTTACAGTAGCTGGTAGGGGACTGGCTCCTGGATGTGTAAAAACAGTGTTAAAATCAGGTGACATCCACATTGTTAAAAATACGAGTAACTGTGATAATTGTGAATGCAGGTGTTCTGATATAAAAGAGCCTTGCACAGTTGTAGCTGTCCCCATGAAACAAAACAAGCAAATATATGGAATATTACTTGTAGCCATAGAAAGAGGGGTCAAAATAGATAAAGAGGAACTGGGTCTTCTTCGAGAGGTTGCAAGTGATTTGATGTTTGCCAGGGATAAGTTCAGGACTGAGGAAAAACTTCGAGAAAATGAGGAGAATTTTCGTCACCTTTATGAAAACATGACTATTGGACTGTATCGTACCCAACCTGATGGGAAAATAGTAATAGCCAATCCAGCTTTAGTAGAGATGTTAGGGTATGATTCTTTTGAAGAATTATCAAAACGAAATTTAAATGAGAACGGATTTGTATCACTATCCGATAGAGAAAAGTTTATGAAGATTATTTCAGAAAAAAAACAGATAAAAGGATTTCAATCTGCATGGGAAAGAAAAGATGGTAGTATTATACAAATCCGGGAAAGTGCAAAAGTATTTAAAGATAAAGATGGAAATATTGAGTATTACGAAGGTACTGTTGAAGATATCACAGAATTGAAAAAAGCAGAACGAATGATAGAAGAAAGGCGGACCTATTTAGAGTCCATACTAAATGCAGCCCCGGATGCTATTATTACTCTTGATGAGAAGCACAAAATCAAGGATTGGAATGCAGCTGCGGAAAAGATGTTCGGATATACCCGGAATGAGGTTATTGGCAAAGATATTGATGATCTTATTACTGATCCCGATAGTATAAAGGAAGCAAAAAAAGTAACTTCTCGGATTCTCAAGGGAGAATATATTCCACCAACAGAAACTGTGCGGAATAATAAAAATGGTAAGCCTGTGTATGTTATATTATCCGGATCACCGATTATAGTGGATGAAAGATTAGTAGGTGTTATCGGTATATATACAGATATTGGTGATTTGGTAAGAGCAAAAAACGAAAAAGAAAAGGTTCAGTCACAGCTTATTCAAGCTCAGAAGATGGAAGCAATCGGCATACTTACCGGTGGGATAGCTCACGATTTCAATAATATGCTGACTGCAATCCAAGGGTGTACAGAGTTAGTAATGCATCGGATCGATGAGAACGATCCTTCTCAAAGAGAATTAAAAGAAGTGTTATCTGCCACCAGACGTGCAGCTAATCTTACCAGTCAACTGCTTCTCTTTAGCCGTAAACAGCCAATGGAATATTTCCCCCTTAATCTAAATAAATGTATCAAGGATTTGCAAAGCATGCTCTACCGTTTGATTGGCGAAGATATTGAAGTGCATACTGAATTCTCTCCTGATTTGTGGACAATCTGGTCTGATCGTAATACTATTGAACAGGTTATCATGAATATTGTCGTGAATGCCAAAGATGCAATGCCTTATGGAGGCAGATTGAACATTAAAACACAAAATATAGTTTTAGATGAGGAAAGCTGTAAGGAATTATCAGATGCTTATCCGGGTAAATTTATTTGTCTTTCTTTGGAGGATACGGGGATCGGGATTGACGAGAATACCCTCCAACATATTTTTGAACCTTTTTTCAGCACAAAAGGTCCGGCTAAGGGAACAGGATTAGGTCTTTCTGTTGTTTATGGTATAATCAAAGAACATAATGGATGGATAAATGTTTATTCTGAACCTGGCAAGGGGACTGCATTTAAGATCTATATTCCTGCTGTAGATGTAGAGCCGGAAGAGGATATGGAAAAACTGATTTCTGAAGTTGATTTAAGAGGTGGTGGAGAAAAAATATTAATTGTTGAAGATGATAAAAATGTAAGAAAATTTACTGAAAAAGCTTTAAGGCAGAACGGATACCGGATATATTCTGTTGTCAATGCCAAAAAAGCGTTGGATATTTTTGAAGAAGTGAAAGACGATCTGGATTTGATATTTTGTGATGTGGTTTTACCTGACAAAACCGGGATTATACTTGTTAAGGAACTGTTGGAGAAAAAACCAGAATTAAAAGTCATCCTTACAAGTGGATACACAGATCATCGTTCTCAATGGCCTATAATAAAAGAAAAAAAGTATCCTTTCTTGCAAAAACCTTATTCTTTAAATGATCTCTTAACTAGCATAAAAAACGAGCTGGAATAATAAATATTGGAATTATGTTCTCTCTATTTTTTCTTTGAATGTACAGCACTTTTTTTAAAAAACTATAAAGAAACCTTAACTGTTGAAGAGAATAGTTTTTTGTTTCTTTCTCTTCTGAAATTTTACAGTCTTGTAACCGCTTTTTAATTCCTCTCTATCCCCCTTTCCCGCCATACTTGTAAAAACAGGGAAGGGGTACAATGTTAGTTCCTTTTTTAAAAAAATTAAATAAAATACTTGACAATTTACTTAAGGTTATGTATACTATTTAAAACCCTTTAAACAGATCCGGCGAGATCGGTAAGGGGACCAATACTAATACTCATATATCCCATTTATACCTCCTTTACCGTTTCCCTGAGGAGGTTTTTTTAATTTTACAAGGAAGCAAATATGCAGATGAAATCAAAATTAATGGATGCTAAAAGCATATACCGTACTCTTAAGAGATTGACACATGAAATTTTGGAAAAACACCATGGTGTAGAGAATCTTGTCATTATTGGAATTCGTAATCGTGGGGATATTCTGGCAAAACGGATTATAGAAAGTATAAAAGATATTGAATCTCATGAAGTTCCCTTAGGAGTGCTGGATATTACTTTATACCGGGATGATTTTCGTCTTTTTAGTGAAACCCCGGTATTAAAGGAAACTGATATCAGTTTTGATATTTCGGATAAAAAAATAATTTTAATTGATGATGTTTTATATACCGGCCGTACAATACGAGCTGCTCTTGATGCTCTCATAGATATGGGAAGACCTGCTTTGATTCAACTTGCTGTTTTAGTGGACAGAGGGCATAGGGAGCTCCCGATTAAAGCAGATTATGTGGGCAGAAATGTACCAACTTCTAAAACTGAAGAAATTCAAGTTACATTAGAGGAGTTAGATGGAGAAGATTCTGTATTATTAATCGAGCCTAAGTTTTAGGAGATATTTTTAACTATAAATTATCTGAGAGAACGAGGATGTGATATGGAACTTAAAAGCCGACATTTACTTGGTCTGGAAAACATGCCCCAGTCGGACATAAAACTATTGTTAGATACAGCTTTTTCATTTAAGAAAGTTTTAAAACGTTCTATTCCGAAAGTACCAACCTTACGGGGTAAAACAGTTGTAAATCTATTTTTTGAACCCTCAACCAGAACTCGTTTTTCTTTTGAACTTGCAGAAAAAAGACTTTCTGCTGATACTGTTAATTTTTCTGCCTCCTCTTCAAGCGTTTTAAAAGGAGAAACTTTAAAAGATACTATCAGAAATATTGAATCCATGAAAATTGATATGATTGTTATGCGTCATTCTTCCCCAGGTGCAGCATTATATCTATCTCATTGTGTGAAGGCAGCAGTTATCAATGCCGGAGATGGTGGACATGAACATCCAACACAGGCTCTGCTGGATATGATGACCATTCAGGAAAAATTAGGTAGAATTCAGGACCTGAATGTAGTGATAATTGGTGATGTAAAACACAGCAGAGTATGTCGTTCAAACATATTTGGGTTAAAAACCATGGGAGCAAAGGTTGGGGTATGTGGCCCTGGTCCACTTCTTCCCCGGGATATTGAACAGTTAGGAGTAACCATATATCCCACAGTTGAGGATGCCATTGCAGAAGCAGATATTTTGAATATTCTTAGAATACAGTTGGAAAGACAAAAAGGGGGATTGTTTCCTTCCCTGAGAGAATATAGAAATCTTTATGGCATTACCAGAGAACGTATCAGTCAAGCAAATAAAAAATTATGTATCATGCATCCCGGTCCCATGAACAGGGGGGTGGAAATTGATAGTGAGGTTGCAGATGGTGATCATTCAGTTATTCTGAAACAGGTTACTAACGGGGTTGCTGTCCGGATGGCTGCACTTTATCTGCTTTCTGGCAAAGAGGCAAATAAAATTATTAAGGAGAGTTCATGAGTTATAAAAAAATCGATGAAAATATTGATACTTTACTCCTTAAAAACGGACGTATTATTGAACCTTTCTCACTTACGGATAAGATCTCTGATATATTAATAGAAAATAATAAAATAAAAAAAATAGCTACGAATATTTCCGCTGAATGCAGAACTATTGATTGCAAGGATAAAGTAATTGTACCCGGTTTGATAGATATGCATACTCATTTAAGAGAGCCGGGTCAGGAATATAAAGAAACGATCGAAACAGGCACTGCTGCTGCTATGGCTGGTGGATTTACTGCGGTTGCCTGTATGCCCAATACTATTCCGGTAATTGACAACCGTGGACAGATAGAATTCATTAAAAAAAAGGCGAAGGAATTACTGGTTGATGTACATCCCATTGGGGCAGTAACCAAGGGAATGGAAGGCAAGGAATTAACTGAAATGGGGGATATGATAGATGCAGGGGCTGTTGGTTTTTCCGATGATGGAAAACCCATCGTGAAATCTTCAATATTACGCAATTCCCTGGAATATTCTAAACATTTCAGCACTCCTATAATTGATCATTGTGAAGATCTTGATTTATCAGGTAATGGTGTGATGAATGAAGGATATTATTCTACTCTTTTAGGTCTTGACCCTATTCCTTCCCTCAGTGAGGATATAATTGTAATCCGGGATGTCCTTGTTGCAGAATTTACTCGATCACCCATTCATATTGCACATGTTTCCACCAAGGGAAGTGTTAAAATAATTGAGGATGCCAAGAATAGAGGAGTACCAGTTACTGCAGAAACCTGTCCCCATTATTTATTACTGACTGACAAAGATGTGGCATCTTTTGATACAAATACTAAAATGAAACCTCCTCTCAGAACCGAAGAGGATAAACAGGCTGTAATTGATGGATTAAAAAGAGGGGTAATTGATATTATTGCTTCTGATCATGCTCCTCATCATTCTGATGAAAAAGATATTGAATTTGATCAGGCAGCCTTTGGTATAATAGGTCTTGAAACTACAGTTGGCCTTATATTAACCTATTTTGTGGATAAACAGCTTATTTCTCTTAATGATTTTATAAAGATGATGTCAGTTAGACCCAGAAAGATACTTAATTTGCCCTTGGTAACGATAGATGAAAATTTTCCTGCTAATTTGACAATTCTTGATCTGGGAAAAAAATGGAAAATTGAAAAGAATAATTTTAAATCAAAATCTAGGAATACTCCGTTTCAGGGATGGAAAATGAAAGGTAAAAGTCTGGGGGTGATTAATAATGGAAAAGTGTTTATAAATGCCTGATTTACAGTTATATTAAAGAGAGGGCATAGTATTTGCAATATTTAGGTATATTTTTGGAAAAAGAGGAGTTTTTTTATGGCTGATGTGCTTCTGGTTGATGATGAAAAAAATGTCTTAGCTACTTTGTCATTGGGTCTTAAAAAATATAATTATTCAGTAAAAAAAGCACAAAGTGGTTCAGAAGCTTTAAAGATAATAGAAGAGGAACCTTGTAAGGTTGTTGTAACAGATATACGTATGAATCCTATGGATGGTTTTACCTTAGCTGAAAAGCTGTTTAAGCGATATAATGATATCAATGTTATTTTTATGTCAGCTTATAGTGAAGATAATGAAAAATTTCGAAGTAATTTTTCCTGTCCGCGTTTGACTAAACCTTTTGATATTTCAGAGTTAGTAGAAGAAATTAAAAAATTTCTTGGTAAATAATTCCCCCTATAACTACCCTTAATTTATTGGTTATCATCAATGTTCAAGATTATGTATGCAAATATACATATATCAAAACAGAAGAGCGCTAAAACATTTATTTAGATCAGGTCAGTTCAGAATAAAAATGTTAATTCAAAAAACCAGAGTGTTATACCTGATACTAACCATACAGAACTCAAAATAAAACTTTTAGATTAATCTGTAAACCTGATTTGAAAGATTTAACCAGCTCAGATATTTGAATGTGAAAAACAAACAAAGTGATTAAAAAGTATAAGGAGAGGGTCACTCGAAATATAAAACCCTGGACAGGGTCTGAGATCCTGTCCAGGGTTGAGTAACACTTTAAACTTATTTCATTTTCTTAAACTGAATAAACCGGTTCTTGGCCAGTATCAGAAGGAATTCGCAGAGACGTTGGTAAAATTGTTCCACCGTTTCATTTTCATCTTTTACCAGCTCTTCTCCGATAGCTTCCACGGTACTGGTTCCATCGATAAGTTTCAAGGTGTTGCTTCCTTTTTCGTCCAGATGAATCTTTACTTCTTCGCTTTTACCCAGTTTCGCAGCAATTTTTTTCATTAACCGGTTTTTAAACCGGGGTACGATCAGAGAAACCGTTCCTTTATTATCATGTACCCATTTACAGCAAATTTCAGGAGTCATATCCAGTAGATTATCGCTTTTGTTTTTTTTCATTAACTATTTTCTTTTCTCAATTTTTTAAGAGGTATGGAAATCAAAACCCAGATCAGCACAATAAAGACCACAAAATAAAGAATTACTCCCAAGAAAGACTCAGAAACAGAAGGGACGTTTCCGATCAATTCATTAAGGTTTACCTTAATGGTTACCAGAAGAGCCAGAAGGATACCGGTCAATGCTTCACCGGCAACCAGTCCGGAGGCCAGCAACAAACCGTAGTTTTCAGCTTTGGAAACAATTTTTTCAATGAAGTCGGGTTTTTCCTTTTCACTTATTTTCTTTTCCTTAGCCTTAATAGAACCGAATTTGGCTGCACCTTTATCCATAAAGAATTTTACAATACCGCCGATAAAAATGGCAAAAGTAGTACTAAAAGGAAGGTACATACCAACAGAGATCAGCATAGGTGAGGGAGCACTGAGGAGAATCAAGGCCACGGCAAAGAACATACCTGCAATTACCAGAGGCCAGGCCATTTCACCTCCCACGATTCCCTTGGCCATCATGGACATCAGACCAGCTTGAGGAGCAGGAAGATTTTCAGTACCAATTGCATGTGCAGTTGGATCACCAGGTACCTGATCCAGCAGCATGATAGGAAGAACCAGCACCAGTGCAGCTCCAATAACACCGATCATACCTCCAATCTGCATTCTCCAGGGTGTACCGCCGAGTATATGACCTACTTTCCAGTCCTGCATCATATCTCCTGCTACACCTGTACTGCAGGCAACTACAGCAGCTACGGCCAGAGTGGCAGCGATACCTGCTTTTCCGGTGAGTCCAATTATAACCATGAGAAGAGCTGAAATCAATAGAGTGGATAAGGCAAGTCCAGAGATGGGGTTTGAGGATGAACCGATTATGCCAACCAGATATCCGGCAACTGCTGCAAAAATAAATCCAGCGATTGCCATAACAATTGCAGAAACAATTGCACCACCCCAGGCAGGATTAGCAGGAGTTTTAATTACCTGCTGGAAAATAATAATCATAGCAATAACCAAGACAAGGATTGCCATAATAACCATTCCAAAGGGAGCATCTTTGTTAATACGTTCAACTTTTTGATCAGAAGCTCCTGCTTTTTTGATATCACTTAATCCTTTGGAAAGACCGGTAATCAGACTATTTCTCATAGAAAAAAGAGTATAGAAAGAACCTACCAGCATTCCTCCCACTGCTATGGGTTTTACGGCTGCATTGTAAGCAGAATTAGCTATGGTAACCCAGTCCGAGTTTTCTGCAAAGAAAGCAAGATCACCGCTCATAAGAAAAAGGGCAATTGGCATTAAAAAGAGCCATCCGAATACACCGCCGGAAAAAGTAATAGCAGCCAGACGAAATCCTATAATATAACCAACTCCCAGAAAAGCAGGGGATGATCGGGGACTTTGAACTACCATACTGCCTTTTTGAGTAAAGGTTGCAATGTTATCCTTGATGGCAATAATTTTAGATTCTGAATCAAGCAGAGAAACTTTAGATGTCCCCAAATTAATGAATCCTTTAAAAACATCCTTGATAATGGTTATACCTTTTGAATTCTTGAGAAATTCAATTACAGCTGCAAGTCCCATGGTTCCGAAAACCAGACCTGCTCCAGTAGCTCCATGCTGTCCTGCTTTAACAATTTCCGCACAGGCTTTACTTTCCGGATAGGGGAGGGTTTGATCTTCAACCAGGGTCTTTCTGAGAAGAATAACAAAAAGTACTCCCAGAATACCTCCAAGCAGCATTAGAATAGTAGATTCAAAATAGTGGAAATTTCTCCATACACCAGACATTACAAATGCAGGTATAACAAACACTGCACCGGCTGCAAGTGCTTCGCCCACAGCTCCGGTAGTTCTTGCCATATTTTCTTCTAAAATTGTACCCTTAAAAAGGCGCATAAATGCCATGGCAATAACAGCTGCAGGAAAAGTTGCAGCTACTGTCATACCGGCAGTCATACCAAGATAGGTGTTTGCTGAACCTAAAATGACTGTCAATATTATCCCCAGGAATATTGCCTTAAAAGAAATTTCTTTCATAGACTTATTACTGGGAACATAAGGTTTGAAGTTGTTACTCATACACATCTCCTTTTTAGTTGTTGAGACATTATTTAAAGAATATAATTTAAAAAAAAAATGTGAGAAATAAAACCATTATTTTATTTTTTTGGGAACAACATTAAAAAATTTCTTGATTTAAACTAAAAGATTTCTTAACATTAACGATATAGATAAGAAGATCTTGCAGATCAATGAAGTGAGAAAAAGTTAAATTCTAATCAGGAATAAGACAATATCAGGTTGAATAGACATAAAGATAAAAAAAATGAATCCCTTCATCTCCCTGTTTGGTTGAGAAAAAAACAGAAATTAACTCCGGAGATATTAAAATTAAAAAGAATGCTACGGAGCAGGAATCTTTGTACAGTATGTGAGTCTGCGGGATGCCCCAATATTGTTGAATGTTTTAAAAAACCAACTGCAACTTTTTTAATTTTAGGAAATCATTGTACAAGAAATTGTGCTTATTGTGGTATACCAAAAGGAAAACCGGATAAACTGGATCCTGAAGAACCATTGCGTGTGGCTAAAGCTGTTAAAGGATTGAAATTAAAACATGTGGTGATAACATCCGTGACCAGAGATGATTTACCGGATGGAGGCGCAGAACATTTTGCCCAAACTGTAAAAGCTGTGAAGAAAGAGCTGCCGGAATCCACTGTGGAAGTCTTGATTCCCGATTTTCGAGGTTCAAAAGAAAATCTAAAAATAGTGTTGGACAGTGCTATCGATGTACTAAATCATAATGTGGAAACTGTTCCTCAGCTTTATGCAGAAGTACGACCACAAGCTGACTATCAACGTTCATTGGAGCTTTTAAAGCGAGCTAAAAAGATCACACCCCGGGTTATTGTCAAATCAGGATTGATGGTAGGTCTGGGTGAAACTGATGCTCAGTTAATTGAGGTTTTTAATGAACTCAGTGAAATTGATTGTGATGCTTTAACTATTGGTCAGTATCTAAGGCCGTCAACTACAGCCTATCCTGTGCAAGAGTACATTAAGCCGGAAAATTTCGAGAAATATAAAGAACAGGCTGAGAAAGCAGGAATAAAGTGGGTTTTTTCTGCCCCTCTGGTAAGAAGTTCGTATAATGCAGAATCTTTAATGAATAAATGTAAAAGAATTAAAAATCAGAAAGAGAGAATAACTTTTGAATAATATTTATAGAATTTTACAAGAAACTACAGAAAAGTTTCCTGAAAAAGAGGCCCTTATTTTTAAAGATCATCGTATTAATTATGAAAAATTAAAATCAAGTGTGGATAGATTAGCAAGTGGATTAAAAGAACTTGGTTTTAAGAAAGGTGATCGTATTGCACTGATGCTTCCCAACATACCTCATTTTGTAATTTGTTTCTTTGCAGGCCTGAAATTGGGATTGACAATTTTACCAATATCAATTTATTACAAAACTGAAGAAGTGCATCATCGTTTAGAAGATGCAGAAGTTAAAGGCATTATATATCTGGATAAGTTTCGTGAAATTATTTTCCAGGCAGTAAGGGGGCTTGATAGATGTAAACATTTAATAGTTCTTGCTGATCAGGCAAATCAGGGTGAAATCAGGCTGAATGGATTGATGGAAGTAATGAAACCGCTTCAGGAAACTGAACAGATAAATACCGAAGACACAGCAATAATCAGCTATACTGCTGGAGTAACAGGATTTCCAAAAGGTGCACAATTGACGCATGGAAATATTTTGTTTGATATTAATGCCTTTGTTTCATATATTAAATTCGATCATAATGATATTGTTATGGGTGTAATTCCTTTATCGCACCCTCTCGGATTTACTTTAATAATGGGAGCTTTTATCTATTGTGGGGGGAGTATAATGCTTATCCCCCAGTTGAATGTATCCCGGGCATTCGATATTGTTGAAAAAGAGAAGGTAACCTGTTTTATTGCCGTTCCTTCTGTCATTAAAGAGATAGTTGAAAACAAAAACTTTCCCGATAAAAAGGTGAGTTCATTAAAATATTGTATTTCAAGTGGTGATGCGATGGATCCAGAGATTTTTAAAAAATTTGAAGATAAATATCATGTTGCAATTTTAGAAAGCTATGGATTGACAGAAGCATCTCCCCTGGTGTCTCTGAATAATCCTTTTCATGAAAGAATACCCGGGTCAATTGGATTTCCTTTACCTGGAGTTGAAATGAGATTTATTAATGAAGATGGAGAGCCTATTAAACCGGGAGAGATAGGAGAGATTCAGATTAAGGGTGAGAATATAATGAAAGGATATTTAAACAAACCTGAAGCGACCAAAGAGGTCATACAGGAAGGATGGTTAAAAACCGGAGATTATATTGTTTTACATGAAAGTGGATACAAAAAAATTGTAGCCAGAAGGAAAAATATGATTATTAAAAGCGGGTTTAATATCTACCCCCGGGAGGTTGAGAAGTTTTTATCAGGACATCCAAAAGTAAAAGAAGCTGTTGTATTTGGCATTCCTGATTCTCAGGTGGGAGAAGAGGTAACCGCTTGTATTGTTTTGAATGATAGTGAGAAAGCAGATGAAAAAGAATTTATAGAATATCTGCAGCAGAGAATGGCAGCCTATAAATGTCCACAAAAAGTTTATTTCAGGGATGAATTTCCCAAGGGCCCGACAGGCAGGATATTAACAGATAAAGTTAAAGAAGAATTATTAAAGAGTGTAAAAAATTAATTATAATAATGGAGGCGTTACGTGAAGGAGTATACCTGTAATGATATTAGAAATATTGGTTTGATTGGCCATGGAGGTGTGGGTAAAACATCTTTGGCAGAATCAATGCTGTATAAGATGGGTGAAATTAACAGAGTAGGTAAAATAGACAATGGTACTACAGTTTCAGATTATCACCCTGATGAAACTGAGAGAAAAATTTCCATAAGCACATCTCTATTACATGGTGAATGGAAAGACCGTAAAATTAACATTCTTGATACTCCTGGTTATTCCGATTTTCTGGGGGATACTAAAAGTTGTTTAGCGGTTGTAGATTTTGCAGTTTGTCTGGTAAGCAGTGTTGAAGGTATAGAAGTTGGTACCGAACAGGTTATTGATTTTTCAGATAATTATTCTATTCCAAGAATGTTTTATATAAACAGATTGGATAATGAGCATTCAGATTTTGATAAAACCTTAAATTCAATGAAAAAGCGGTACGGAAATGGAGTGGTGGCCTTTCAGTTTCCCCTAAACCAGGGAGAAGCATTCAACCAAATGGTTGATCTCTTATCAATGAAATTGATTACTTATGAAGGAGGTGGTGAGGGGAAAATGACTATATCAGAAATCCCGGATGATGTAAAGTCAAAAGCAGAGGATCTTAGGGAAAAAATAGTAGAAGCTGCTGCAGAAAGTGATGATGAACTTCTGGAAATTTTTTTTGACAAAGGAGAATTGACTGAAGATCAGATTAAGGAAGGATTAAAGAAAGGAATATTCAATAAGACCCTGCTTCCTGTTTTTTGTGGTGCAGCAGATAAAGTTTTTGGAATTGATTCACTTTTGGATTTTATTGCTGCTTATGGGGTGGTTCCCCATGACTTTGGAAGTGTTACAGGATATAAACCTGACTCTGAAGACGAGATTAAACGAAAAATTTCCGCTGATGAACCTTTTAGTGCTCAGGTGTTTAAAACTATTTCTGAAGAGCATGTAGGAGAGATGTCTTTGATAAAAGTATTGTCCGGAAGCCTGAAAAGTGGAATGGAAGTAGCAAATTCTTCCCAAAAATCCAGTGAAAAAATTGGGCAAATTTATTTATTGAATGGAAAGCAAAGAAAGGAAATTGGAACTCTGGTTGCAGGCGATTTTGGAGCGTTGGTTAAACTAAAAGAAACCTCTACTGGTGATACTTTATGTGATCCTAAATCACAAATTCAGTATAAACCACTTGAGTTAATTGATCCTCTGGTAAGTGTTGCCATAGAACCGAAAAGTAGAGGTGATGAGGATAAATTATCAAAAGGATTACATATTCTGCATGATGAGGATCCCAGTTTTACTATTGTGTATAATCCTGAACTTAAGCAGACTATACTTTCCGGCCAGGGTGAATTGCATCTAAAGGTAATATTAAAGCGTCTGGAAGACAGGTTCGGAGTAAAGGTGTTAGAAGAAAGACCGAAAATTCCTTATCGGGAAACTATTACTAATAAAGCGGATGATAAGTATCGTCATAAAAAACAGAGCGGCGGAGCTGGGCAGTTCGCTGAAGTATGGATGCGTATTGAACCCTTGAAATTAGGGGAGGGTTTTGAATTTGTCAATGAGGTAAAAGGCGGAGCAATTTCTCAGCCTTTTATCCCTGCAGTTGAAAAGGGAGTTAAAGATGTACTGGAAGAGGGTCCGCTGGCTGGTTATAAAGTTGTTGATGTTAGAGCTATAGTATATGATGGGAAAGAACATCCTGTGGATTCAAAAGAAATCGCTTTCCAGACAGCAGGTCATCCCGAGCGACCGCCCGCGCGTCCGCCTCGTCGGCGTCGTCGTCGACCGCGTTTATCAAGGGGATCGCCGTCGCGCCCGGCGGCACGTCTTTCAATCCGCCCCGCTCGTCGGCGAGCACGCGCCCGACCAGCTCGGGCGTGATCTCGTCGCCGACCGCGGCGCCGGTTATC